>NZ_JABKCA010000001.1 GCF_013166655.1 Lentimicrobium sp. L6 | reverse complement strand
AACACATATATTTGAACCTAAATTAAAATAGTCCGATTAATAGGGGGCTAGACCAAAGTCTGAAAAAAATTGAGGTTTGATGGGAAGGTCGTTTTCATGGGCAAATTATCCCAAAAAAACCTTAACCAAATATCCTCCTTTCCCTCTTACATTATTACTATATTTACATTCAAAAAAGACTACACCTATAAATTAAGTATTATTCCTTTTCAATTAAGATGAAATATAACAAACTAATATTATTTACTGCCATTACATTTTTAACGGTATTTTTCAGCTCATGCAATAATGACAAAAAAAGCCTAGTGATAGCTGCCTTAAACAAAGGTACTTCTAACTTTCAAGCAGGTGAATTAATCGTTAAAGAACTAAAAAACGACATTGGAATTAATTTCAGATTTGATAGTACAGCAGTTGGAAGTCTTGGGAATGTAAAACTGCTCATGGAAAACAAAGCTGATTTTGCTATCATCCAAAATACCCTTGATTACGAAGATTTAGGATATTCTAAAGATGAGCTAAACCGCAATATCAGAACCGTACTACCACTTTACACTCATAATCTTTTTATCATCTACCAAAAAGCGGATGCTCATCAAAATATAGTTGAATTATTTAGAGGAAAAAAAGTCGGATTGGGACCAAAAGATGGAGGAACGGCTTGGTTTGTTGAAGAGCTTTTGAGCTATTATGGTCTTCAAGAAGGGGATTACACACCAGTATACACAAAATACAATGAGAACATGGTTGGGGAAACTATTGATATTAGTTGCTCTGTAACCTCTTATAATAACCCTCGAATAGTTTCAATGATGAGAAATCCAGAATTGGATATTTTCTCCTTAGGAAATCCTTCAAATATCGCGATAGGAGGAAGCTCTGTAAATGGTATCAACCTAAGAAACAATACCCTTTTCCCTTTTATCATCCCAAAAGACACCTATGTCAATACTCCAACAGAACCCATTCTAACCATTAGCACATTTGGAGTTCTGATATGCCGAGTCGGTTTAGACGAGGATTTGGTCTATAATATGATGGAATCTATAGTTCAAAACAAAGCTTTAATCATCACTGAAAACCCAATATTCAACATCATTCATGAAGAGTTTAACCACAGCAATTTACGCTTTCCTTTGCATGATGGCGTGAACATGTATTTAGATCGATCAAAACCAAGTTTTTTGGTAAAGTACGCTGAAGTAATAGCCCTAATCATTACTTTATTGGTTATTTTTAGTGGCTCCCTTCGTTCATTAAATAATTGGTCAAAACTCAAGAAGAAAAACAGAATTGATGTTTATTATCAAAAGATTATAGACTTAGATATTGAAATAAAAAATTCAAATTCAAAGGATAAACTTCAGGAGTTGGTAATTAAGATTTTCAAAATCAGAGATGAGGCCTTTAAAAATTTAATAGATGAAAAGCTTATTGCCGATGAAAGTTTTAATATCTTTCTCAGAATTCAAGAGGATAGCCTGAAAAGAATTTATCGCAAACAAGAAGAATTAGAATAATTCATTTTGAAAATAACACCACAAACTCAAAATATTCTATTCATTTCATTATAGAATATAGCTTCATTTTAAGATTTTTTCAGTTTCCTATTATTCCAACTATACGCTTACGAATTGAAAGTCAACACTTAAATAATGCATGGGCTATTGGATAGTTTTCTTTTAACAATTATTTTACTTTTGTAATTCCCAAAAACCTAAAATCAATGAGAAACTTATTATTCGCATTTTATCTACTGCTTCTATGTCCATTCTTGTCGTATTCTCAAAACCTAGAACTTCAATTTGAGGAGTCTACCAATGAGCTTTTTGCTCCTGCCCTATTAAACCTACAAGTAAATGTGGAAGGTGTAGTGGAAGGAGAGCCTGCTTACCTTAGAGTTATCAATAACGAAACAGGCTATAGAAAGTTAAAATTCTCTAATAATGCCACTTCCATTTACAACCCAAAGATCAATGTAATTTATGGAGGAAACTATGAACTAAAAATCACATTAAAAGATCCAAATGGGAATATCAATTGGTCAAAAATGAAACTGAGGCCAGAAGCTTCAGGTTCTCTAGTTTTGGCTTCCTATGTAAATGAAGTTGATGGAATTGGAGATGAGTGGAAAACCATTACAATACCTTTAGCTGATTTTGATGATGCTATTGATTTCAGCTCCATCTCCTATATGGAATTTCCTTACAGTGCTGATGCTGGAGCCTTTGAGCTTTATATCAGCAAAGTAGAATTTACTGGAGGAACAAATCCATATTTATGGTTTGGCGATGATAAAACCAATAATTTTCATGATGGTTCAGGTGCAGCATATCAAATGGATGCTAACGTTATTCCTGCTGTTCCAGTTGATAATAATGTGGAAAAAGTAGAAGTTTATGTAAATAATCAATTAATAGATAACGACGAGAGTATTCCTTTCCAGTTCACACTCGACATACAAGATACAGGATGGCAAAATATTCAAGCCAAAGCTTGTTTTAATGACGGCAGTTTTTCCTTTTCTGATATTGAAACCATTTATTTACAATATTTAGCCCCTCCAGATTTAAGTTGTTATTTGCTTCAACCTATTGATTATTCTGAATTTGAAGCACAAGAGAGTTTCCAACTATTAGTTCAAACAGATGGAGCCACTTTAAACGAACCTACCTATTTAAGAGTTAGTAATACAAATACTGGCTATAGAAAACTTAAAATGGGTTATGATAATACCAATGTATATGGTCCTGCACAAAACGTTATTGCTTCTGGAAATACCCATTTGGAGATCACATTAAGAGCACAAAATGGATTTAATAATTGGTCAAAAATTAGAATTAGACCATCAGCACAGGGTGTGCTAAACTTATCAGATTATGCAACATCGGTAGGAGGAATAAATGACGAATGGGTAACCATTAGTATTCCTTTGGAGGATTTCACATCTTCTATTGATTTTAGTAGATTACAGATTTTCGAGTTTCCATATAGTGCCGATGCAGGCTTTTTTGATATTGATATTCAAAAAATGGAATTTACAGGAGGAACAGAATCATTTTTATGGTTTGGAGAATCAAAAACTGACAATAAACACGATGGCCTTGGTGGCGGTGGACAACTGCTTGCTAACCTTGTTGAATCAAACATTACAGAGGAAACACTTGAAAAAGTAGAATTCTATCATAATGAAATTTTGATTGCTGAAGATTTATTTAGCCCTTTCAAAATGGAATATTCCATTGAGGACACTGGCTATCATTCAATACATGCCAAAGCCTATTTATTCAATGGCCAGGGAGCAGAAACGGCAGTACATCAAATTCACATTGAAGCACCTGCAAACCCTATTTCTCCTGTCCAAATCGAAATTGTCTCACCTAATAGTTTGGATTCAGGCCTCATCAATGAAGTGATACATATCATTCCTCAGTACACAGGAATCGACTTAGAATCAATCACTTATTTAAAAATCTGGAATACTGAAACTGGCTATAGAAAATTGAAACTGGGTTATGACGATCAATATATCTATTCTGGCCATGCCAATGTAATTGCTGGTGGAAACGACACTTTAGAAATCACCTTAAAAGCCTTCTCGTCCAACATATTATGGAACAGAATAAGAATAAGACCCGCAGCTATAGGTTTACTTACACTAGACCGGTATTTAAACGAATATCCAGAAGATTGGACGACTATTAAAATCCCTCTTGCTGATTTTGATGCTGCTATTAATTTTGAGGATCTTTCTTTTATAGAACTTCCCTATAGTGCCGATGCTGGCGCTTTCAATATTGGCATCAAGAGTATTAAATTTGTGGGTGGAGCTGATGAGTTCATTTGGTTTAACGAGCAAAAAAATGATAATGCCCATGATGGTACAGGTGACGGTGGAAAAGTATTTGCAGAGCTATTTGAGCCAGATCCGAATGCTGTTTCAATTAGTCAAACTTCTATATACGTGGATGGACAATTGGAACAAACTGTTAGTGGTCCTGCTAATGATTTCCTTCTCACTTTTAATAATGAAGGTCTATATAACATCTCTATAGAAACTATGGACACCGATAGTTTAATAGCTCTTTCTGATACCATAAGTTTTAAAGTCTATGATAATGACTGGAGTGGATATTCTAGAATTATTGTTGAATTCGCAGGAATACCAACATCATTAGACATTAACAAAGCTGCTTTAAAATATAATAAAAACTTTGCTTATAGTCTAACTCTAGACGATGGGAAATATGATGGATATGATTATGGCTTCAAGCTTTTTAATGGAGGCTATATAGAGGAAGTTGATACCCAAAGTGAAGGCCTTTATTATACTGATGGCTGCGGAAATGACATCAATTTCACAGCGGGAATTGACCTAAACTCAGTAAACTCATCTTTTACAGATTTACATATCAACACACCAGATTATATGACATGGGCAGAAATTACTGAAGTTAATAATGCAGGATGGAATATCTATAATCACAGTTACTCCCATGCGGCTTGGGGCGAAACAGATCATCAGTTTCAAGTTGAAGAAAATAATAACTACGTATTCAGCAAAACAGGGATTGAAATGCGTCATTTTGTGATTCCTAGCGGTGATTTAGCTTATTCAGATGTGGCATTCAATAATGGCATGTTAGCTGTTTATAGTAATAAAGTAGAATTTAGTGGCTATCCTTCAGGGATTGATATTGATGAAACTTTCAATACTCATCAATTGCAAATCTATCGTCGATTTTTAAACGATGACAATTATGACATCTCAAATATCTCGGAAAGAATAGACCAAATTGCAAATAGTACCAATGAGAATAATCATATCTGGTATTCAGAATTTACACATAGAATAAGAAACCAAGTAACTGGAGGAAGTTTAATTTGGCCAACTTTTGAGTTTTATATGAATGATATAGCCAATAAATATGGAAAAAATGGCTTGGACAATATTTGGTTCGCTGACATGGAGGATGTTTTAGACTATTTAATGGTGCGAGAAGGAACTGAACTAAATTTCATTCTAGATGGCAATATTGCCTATATCTATTTAGATTTCTCAGAAATACCAGCTAATCTCCCACAGTATAACCTTTCTATTAATATAGACTCAGATGTGGAGATATTAAATATTACACCTGAGTTTAACAGCGAATTCAATACTAATCTAGCAACTGGTTTAATCAACCTTAATTTAGAACTTAATGTGATGAAAGAAATGGAATTCACAAATATTGAAGACTTAGAAATGGACCTGACCCATTCTGATTTCAGTATTTACCCAAACCCCATTTCAAATCATCAATTCAATATATTGTCACAAACAAAAACAGAGGATGCTGTTCAATTAAAACTCACTAATATGTATGGGCAAATAGTTTTATTGGAGAATTTAGGAAAGATGCATGAGCTGGACGAGTTAAATATAGACTTACGCACCTCAAATATAGGTTCAGGAGTTTATATTTTAGAACTCATTAGCGGAAATAGAATATTGATGATGGATAAGATTGAGGTTCAGTAATAATAAAGAGCGGAATGGACTATGTAGTTTTTTCAATTGATGATGGAAACACTTTTAAAAGGTCCATTCCATTTTTTCTACCTTCCAATATCACTTTATCAAAGTGAGGAATCATAAATAGAAAGGCCATACCGTAATAGATATTTATAGAAGTAGGAAACTGCCCCATTACTGCATTACCATAATTAGCCAAAAGAACACCCATTATACAACCATGAATTGCCATCATCCGTGCTTTTAACTCATGGTCTTTCGTGCGGAACATTATATAAAAGCCTCCTTTAAAAACAATATAGAAGAGAATAAAGAAGTGCAATAATAAACCAACAGCTCCATTCTCTGCCCATATTAGTACATACCAACTGTCGGTAGCTACATTTGCTAAAAATCCATTAGGAACGTATTTTAATGCTCTAGTTCCTGCATGCCCAACTCCTCCGCCAATTGGCCTAGTCGACAGATAATTCTTTAATATCTTCTGATTTTCTAAACGAACAATAAATGAAGGATCCTCATCAGGGTGAAAAGCTGTTCTCATTCTTGCTACCTGATAATTAGATTGAGCAATAGAGGTATGCGCAAAGAAAACATAGAGCATAATGCCTGCAAAGAGACCTAATGCAATTAGTTTGGTGTTCTTAGTTAATATTAAATAAGTAAAAAAACCAAGTGCAGGAATCGCAATGGCTCCTCTTGTACCAGACACCAACATCCCATAAAGCCCGAACAAAGCTACTGTACCAAAAAAAATCCTCTTTTTAAAGTTTTTAGTTTCATAAGCAATAATTCCACCCATCACTAGAGCTTGAGCCTGAGAGGCTCCAAACTGCCCTGCATCACTTAAAAATGAAAAAACACGAAGTTTACCAAACAGTAAGTGAGTCTCATAAGCACCAGCATCCATCCACTTCTGCTCAAAAGGATCTAATCCTATAATGAGCTGCATAGCTCCTTTCAATGTAACTAAAATGGTAAAAGCTCCCCATATATAGAAATAGATTTCTAAATCTCTTGGCTCTCTTAATAAAAGGAGAACCATTGGAATACCTATAAAAAAGTAGAAAGCAATTCCTCGCATTGTATAGAACCAAGCTTGAAAACTAACAGCCTCAGGATTTACAATTTCGAAAAATATCCACCCCATCCACACTGCTCCTAAAAGCGAAATATCTTTCAATAAAGGAGTCCAATCAACTCTTTCATAGAAGTTTTTAAAAATAATAGCCACTAATGCCAGAACAAATAAGCCATCCGCGCTAAGCCCAAAAGGAATTCCCGGCCCAGTGTAGCGATATATTCCAACAATAAAGTAACCTGCAATTTGAATGGTAAATAATGCAATTTTAGGAGTATGAAAAACTCTCTCAAGGTAGACAGCGATGAAAGGCAAGACAATGAGCATTCCCATCATTGTAATTCCCTTTTTAGCAAGAACATTCCCAATTAGAACAGAAATAAGTATCACTAGCAGAATTGCTATTGGATGCTCGAGCTTTGAAGCTCCTGTATTTTTAAGAAATGGATTACCCATGTATTATTAATTCTTTGAACGAAAATTACAATTCCTCATCTTCATTCTCATTTTCATTTTTTGATAATCGCTCATCCTCCTCAGCTTGTTCTTTTACGGCTTGCTCATCCTCCCTTTTAATCTGGAAATAAACAGCAGCAACAGATAAAATCAAAGCAAGGAAAATAGGCCAAGTAATCATACTAATTCTTTATAAATTTCTCAACAACAACTTTCTTCCCATCTATTAAACGAATGAAATACATATCTTCTGAGAGCTTACTGATATCAATGTCTATAATTCGTTTATCATCACTCACCATTGAATCCAAATACATTCTCTCTCCCTTAATATTCAATATTTCAATATGACATTCTGATGAAAAACCTATAGGTATTTCTATTTGAATAAAATGGTCAGAAGGATTTGGGATGATATTAAAAAGCAAATGACTTTCCTCATTCAAAGCACTTGTGCTTGAGGACTGATATTCGTAAGCTCCAATATCAGCAGCATTATTATATGGCCTTACATTACCATCTAAATCCCAAAACACATCATATGAGGCAACATCATCTCCAATATTAACAGCTGGAGAGTTATTGGTTAATCGATAATTGTACTCTGTTGTATCTACAAAATATTGATCTTTAGATGATCTTTCAAAAATATTATTACTGGTATCAATAATTGTGCAATCAAGATAATTATGAATATAAGAATCGGCACCTGTATTATTTACAGAACCATTTTCAGTATAGTAATCAAAAGCTCCTGGATTTAATATAATATTATTTGAAAACACATTATGATCGCTATTAGCATTATAGAATCTAATTCCATCACTCTTGGGATTTATAATTGTATTATTAAAAAAGTAAAAGTTAGAATCTGGTGGAAGGATATATTGGTATTTAGAGAAAATCCCAAATTGCTGTTTCAAAATCTGATCTTCTGGAAAATAATCCCTTCCAGCATTTACAATTAGATTATTAAAGAAATATTGTCCCCCAGTACCTTGATTAAATATTCCAGTCCCTTTTCCATCAATAATGATATTATCATGTACATCACAAGAACTACCCGTATTTACGATTATTCCACTCATCTGATAAGTTTGCTCCTCTTGTGAATCCAGATAAACATCATTATTATAGATATCGCAATTGTATAATGCACATCCTACTTGTATTCCATCCCAACCAGTATTATGCACAATATTATTATAAACTTTTACCCCTTCAATAATATGCGGTAAAACAACAGTATCACAGGCAGAAAGACTATGTCCTAAAAAGAATGAATTACCAATATACATACCTTCAGTACCTATATGATGTAGATAATTATCATGAATATTTACATTATACATGGTAAAGCTATCTCGAACAGCAGAAAAAGTACAATCAGGATCGGTTTTTGCCATGATTCCAACATACTTTGTCTTCTGAACCTCCACATTTTCAACTTCAAAATCAGAAGATTGAAAGCCTATATCTATACCATTTCCTAAAGCTACTGTATCAATTTGAATTCCATATTCCTCATTAGAGTCACCTGTTCCTGTCAGCTTAATATATCTGCAAAATGCAAACTTTAGTCCATAAGATAGTTCTGTTTCAATGTTTACCACACCACCATAATTAATGATAACAATTGGTTCATCCGCTGTACCTTCAATATTTTTCATATACAATTGAGGCCTTACTCCCGCCATCAAACACATAGTATCACCAGGATTAGCAGTATGATTTGTTATTGAAACATCATCTACCTCAATTATATAATCGCAATTAATGGTCTTCTGAGCAGTTAATACGCTAGAAAAAATGATTAGAATTAGAAATATATATTGCTTTAATAATCTCATATTATAATAACTCCTTTATTTTATTGGAATAGACTTTCCACCCTTCGATAAAGATCAACCTAAACTTTAAATCAATTTCTTTATGGAGATAGTAATATCCAATTATCAAGCCTATTAATGTAAATATAATCGTAACGACCGCAACCGCTAACAAAGATTCAAATACAAATACCGCAATTAAATCCCCTATGATATTGGCCACTACCATAAAAATGATTTTATAAAAATTCTTTTTTGGTTTATTGATACTATCCAAACCAACACCAGTTAGTCTATCAATGGGTAACAACATCCCATAAATAGCAAAAACTTTAAATATCAAGCTAGCACTAGCCCCAGTTACGGGGTCTATTCCCAAATACTTCTCACCACCTAGCAACAACACGAAGAAATCAGAAAAGAAAAAAGTAATTATTGTTACCGGTATAAATAAAATCGTAATAGATCCACTATAACTATAAAAATAATACCTCACCATCTTTAAATCTCCTTCAATACTTGCTTTCGACATTTTAGGAAAAGCCGTAGCCACAAAGCTCCTTAGAGGAATCTGTAGTAATTCTGTAAGCTTTAATGGGATAGAATACAGCGCAACTGCAGTAACACCTAGTGGACTTAAAGCGATAATGAAGGTATCGGCGCTCTTTAGCAAATTAGTCCCTATTAGGGTTATAGTTGTATATTTTCCAAAATTGAGAATGGTTTTATTTTTTTCTTTAGTTGCATGAAATATATTAAGAATCCCATCCCAATTCAATAAGACCGTGACTAATGAAACTACAAATGAAATAATTAAATGGAACCAGATAACTTCTAGCAAACCTTTATGTAACCAAAGGAAATTCACTAATAAGCCAAAGAAAAACAATCCTGAATTTAAAAACCTGACCACGAATATTTTATCAAATTGCTGACGAGCTTGAAGTATGGTTAGTGCATTATTAAAGGGTAGATTCAAAAAGGCCAATATAGGATACCATTGAAAAAAGAGAACAAAACCTGAACTTTCTATTCTCTCTGGAAATATTAAAAGTAAAGCATATAAAACGATGGCAATAAACACACTTACTACTAAACCAATCAACCAGTTAGAACCAATTAACTGTTTTTGATCTTCTTCTTTTGCTCCTGCTAAAAAACGTATTAATGCTGTTCTGGTAATCCCAAAACGAAACATCTCAACAAAAGCAGCTCCTGTAAGATACAATACCCATTCTCCAAAAATATCTTTATCAAAAGTTCTTGCCAAAATCACAAAATTTAAAAACCCAAAACCAGCTGTTAGCATATTCCCTGCTAATGATTGAACATTTTTCTCCTTGAGTATTTTAATTATTTTGTTCTTCATGGTTTATATTTACTTATGATAATCAATAATCCATCTACAGTATATTGGATCTACTTTTTTATTTGATTTCTTTCGAAAAACTGCAATCTAATTGCTTTTTTTAGCATTCGTCTAATTCTTGAACGCTTACGAGGAATCTCCCCTATTAAATCTTGTAGGAATTCTGGATTTGCACCATTTAAAAATACATAGGGTTTAATTTTCAAGAATTCTCGTATCGATTCCAAAGCATTTACATCGGCTCCTTGCCAAGTTCTATTTGCTCTTACAAGCATCAACCCAATATCAGCATCTCTAACCAGTTCAGGCGAGTAGGCATGATTAATAATTGATGGAAGTTCTAAAATAATATAATCTAATTTTGAATGATCAAGATTACTGTTTTCAAATTCTACATGCTCTATTAATTCAGAAAATGATTTTACGCCAAAGAACCCTTTTCCAACTTTATAAGTCTTGTTTAACTCATTCTCACTTGTCTTATGAATAAATTCAGCTTGATAAGTAGGTAAATGATAGTTTAAATTAAGTACTGTATAATCAAACTCTCGTAAAACCTCAGAAAACCTATCCGCAATTAATGATTTTCCATCTGTCATCAATGTACTAAACAGAACTATCTTTATTGGTCCTACTTTATCATTTAGGCTATGTTCATCCTTTATTTTAATCAGATTCTGAGCTCCTAATTCTAAAAGTCGGTTTTGGATATACTCATAATTAATCCCCTTCTTTTTCTTAACTATTTTGGGATATGCACTGAATAATGGCAAACCAGTGAGCTTGGAAGCTCTTTTTGGGGTTTTCACAGTATCATCGAAATACTCCAAAACTAAAATAGAAAACAATACCATGATAAAACCAACCAAACCAGCCGCGACAATAAATAGTTTTCTTTTAGATCCTTCAGGGTTTAAAGGAAAATATGGAGGATCTACTATTTTAATATTACTCTTAAATGCTAAGTTCTGTTGCTTTAGTTTAGCTTGATTTAGACTATGTAATAATGAAAGGTATTGCTGCTCATAAACATCTATCTCTCTTTCTATTCTTGAAAGCTGGGCACCCAGTGGTGCAAAGGTTTCATAGGTTTTCTGGAACTCTTTTTTCCTTTCATATAATGCTGCCAATTTAGCTTTACTTTCCTCATACTCTATGGTTTTCAATAACCAATTAGTTAGAATATCATCACTTTTAACTCCTTCTGGAGAAAACTGTAATCCAAAAACAGAATTAATATCCTCTTTAATCTTATGCTTTAGATCAGATGATTCTGCTTGCAAATCTTTAATGGCAGAAACAGCTTTTGGATCTTTGGAATCATTTAACTCATTTATGGCAATTTGATAAGTTATTTCTGATAATCGATTTCTGTACTCTAATAATTTAGCATTATACATTGAAACACCCCGCTGAGATTCAAGTTGTTTTTCTAATTGCCGAAGTACTGAATCAGCAGCAGTAAATTTCATCTTTACATCATAATACCTAGAATCTAATTGCTCTTTTTGTTCAGAGATATGACGTGTTTGCTCGTAATAATTGATAATATTATTATCCTGATTGAACAATAATAGCCTATTTTCAGCTGCTTGAAGATTAGCAGAAGATTCAGCAACCCTTTTCTCAAAATAAGAGATGATATGGTCACTTTGATTCTCAAATAATAAACTATAATTATTTTCAAAAGCATTGATTAACAACATAATGGTCTGCTGACATAAACCAGGATCACTTGTTTTAAAACCCACTTCTACCAATCCACTACCTTGTATTCGCTTAACGGTAACCCCTTTCATAGCCTTATAACTATAAAATGGATGTGTATAATTCAATAGCTTGTAAATATAATTGGTGTCATTTTGCTCCCCATAATCTTTTAAACGTTGAACACTTGCTTCAAATTCAACTTCATCAATATTTGCTCTAATAAAAAAGGAAGTATCAGGAATAAATAATTTAGTTGTATCCATTACCCCTGTTCTATCTTCAAAAATTAGCATGGGGGTTTTCTCAACAATAATTCTTTGTCCCACATCAAGTTTAACTTTAGTGAGTCTATTCCAATCCATTAATTCACTAACCAGAACAGAATGACTTTCAGAAACAGAGAGTAAGTCATCCCCTTGTTCAACACTATAATATAAGTTCTTATACGCAACACTCTTATTTTCATACAAGCTTGTATCGATCATCACTAGAGGTGCATTGTTTATTTTTATACTTGCCGTATCATGATTTTTCCTAACCAAATCTTTAATATACTGAGGGGTTTTATCATGAAGTTTCTTGTAATTTACTCGTGAGATAAATTGAGGATCCCAAGAATCTAGGATTAACCCTTGTGCAAATAAGCGAATCAGTACGTCCTTTTGTGTTTCTCTGGCTTTAAATAAATTAAGTATATTATCAAATTCCATCTTTGAACCAAAATAATCCAATCGAGATGAATTCGGATTATCAATTGATAAACCACTACCAACTCCAGTATATACAGTTGCATTGGAAGAATAGTTTTTGACCTCATTTCTTGTTGCATAAAACACCAATGAAGCCAAAATTGTTGGCACCATCAAAAGAATTAATATATTCTTCTTTAGTAATTTAAGAAATTGAATAATAGTCATTATTCCCAGTTATTTAGTTCTGCAAACTTTATGCCTGTTATCTCTTGCAACATGACATATGCATTTATAAATCCAATTTTTGTTCTTACGTAGCGATATCTAGCTCTTGCCAGATTATCTTGAACTCGTGACATATCAGCCAAACTTATCTTTCCATCTTGAAATTCCCTTTGAGCCATTTCTGATGTTAAGGTTGAAAAGTCAATATTATCAATATCTAATTTCAGCATATTCTGCTGAATAATAAGCTCATTGTATAAATTAATCACTTCTGCACGAATTGTTTTTTGATCGTCAAGCTTTTTCTCCATATTACTTTCAATCTTCATCTTAGCCAATTTCGCTCTGTTTCCATAATCTAAAACATTATAAACTGGAAGTCTCATGGATACCCCAACAGAATATCTAGTTTGATTTGTAGTTCCTAAAGTTCCTACTTCATTCCCCAACTGATCTTCAATAAAAACCAAACTTGTCCAACTCCCCTCTTTAACCTCACCATTCAAATAAACAAAATTAGACCATTCTCTTTTTGTGGATTTCAGTTCATATTCCGATATTGAAATTTCTTTATCCCAGTACTTTAACTTATGAGAATTATAGATTGCCGAATCAATCAACACCTCTAAAGTTGGTATTTTTTTTGTGATATCATCTGTCAATGGATTAATACCATCTTCACCTAAGTTTACAGCTTCACCAGTTCCTTGACCTAATAAAACTAAGGGGAGTAAACAAACATAAAGCATTCCGATTTTCAGAATGCCTTTGATGTATGATGATATATTAGAATATTCCATGGATAACTATGTTTTAAATTCCTTCCTAACAAATCTACACATTGTATTTATACCTATCAATTCATTAGCTTCTACTTATTAAAAAGCCAATGTTAATTAAACACTACCGCGCTGTATGAAGATTTTAAAGGTTCTAAAAATAAGGTTGATATCGCCCCAGAATGAATTGTTCTCAGCATAGGTATTATCTAACTCAAAACGCTCCTCTTCTGACATAACTCCATCGTTACCTCTTAACTCTACTTGCCACAACCCAGTTAAACCTGCTGCGGCCTTAAATCTCCTTGCCCATTTCGACTTGGTGATAGCATTTGCTTCACCAACTGGTAATGGTCTGTTTCCAACAACCGACATATCGCCTTTGAGGATGTTAATCAGTTGAGGTAACTCATCTATACTTGTGTTCCTGATGAACTTACCTACTTTTGTAATTCTTGGATCGTTTTCAATTTTCAAGAATGCTGCCTTGGCATTCTTTTGCTTCAAATAGAAATATTCACAAAGATTCGACCCGTCATCCATCTTCAATACTGGAGAACAAAATACCCCTGCAGGCAAGGATTTACACCTCGGACACTCATCTCCAACATCCTCCTCTTTATATTGATTAAGATGTGCAACATCTTTTAATCTCTGGTCTGCATCAGGATACATAGATCGGAATTTATAAAAATCAAACTCATGGAAATTTGCACCGACTCGTTTACTTGCATAAAACACTTTCCCTTTTGATTCCAATCTGATAGCTATCATGGCTCCAATTAACAAAGGAGATAGCGCTAAAATGGCTCCTCCACTCATAATCACATCAAAGCTTCTCTTTATGAAAGGAGTCTTATAAGGGTGGGTCTCAAAATCTTTCAAAGCAATCTCTTGCTTAATCTTATCGTGAGATGCTTTAAACTTTTTTAGAAAGCGGATACGCATTTTCAGGCTTTCAATATCTAACGGCATGGCATAATAATCATCTACACCTGATTCATAAGCCTCTTCTCGACTCTGAAATTCAAATTTACTCGCAATAACAATAAAAGGAATTTTATTAAGTAGATTATGAAATAGCATGTGATTATGCAAACCATAAGCATTCATTCCTTTAATATTGAGTGAACAGAAAATAGCATCAAGGCTATCAAACTCATCAATATTATTATTAATCCAATTAATTGCAGCAAGGCCATTCTCTTTAATAATTAAAGTGACCTCTGGTTGTAATTGTAAATATTCTATGGTTTCGGAATTTCTACCTATATAGAGCAACCTACCTTTGTTTTTATCAGTTTCAGTCATGTTTTTGGTTGTTATTAATGACCTTTTCTTGAGGTATGTACATCTATAGTCTTCATCCTTCTTTTAACTCGTGCCAGTAATTCTTTCGGATTAAATGGCTTAATGATATAATCATCAGCGCCCGAATCAAAACAATTAATTCTATCGGCACTGTTTTCTTTTCCACTAAGCATGAGCAAAGGTATATCATCAAAAAAGCCACTGGCTCTTACTTGTTTGATAAATTCGAAACCATTCATAACTGGCATCTCAATATCACAAATGATTAAATCTGGAATCTCACCTGTCTGCATGGAAACTAGCGCTTCTTCTCCGTTCTTAAAAGTAGAAATATCAAAGTCTTTTTTGAAAGTATTCTCGATAATAAAGCGGATGCTTTGCTCATCGTCTATTGCAATTATTCTGTTTTTCATCCCCAATTGTTTTTATAATAATTGTTAGCAAAAGCTCTATTCTCCTAGATTATTGCTGATGTCTATTACAAATATATCTTTTTTTTTCCAGTTTTCCAAGGATTATTTGATGGCCAATTTACGCCAAATATCCTTGGTAAACACATTAATTTTTTATACTTAACCTCCAGTTTTTTTTAACTTTTCTTCTAATACCATCATTTCATCTCTCAAACGAGCAGCTTCCACGAAATCCAAATCCTTCACCACTTTCTTCATTTCTTTTTGGATTTTGGCTATTGCTTTTTTCAATTGATCTTTTGACATATATTCTATTACAGGATCGGCTGCTATTCCACTTTTTAGATTTGATTCGAAATACGGATTGGGTCCTGAGTTCTTACCCATCACATTACCTAAAGCATTTTCCAATGGCTTAATAATTTGAGTTGGAATAATTCCGTGCTTGGTATTATAGGCTACCTGAACCTCTCTCCTGCGCTCAGTCTCCTCTATGGTTTTCCGCATGCTCTCGGTTATTTTATCAGCATACATGATTACCTTTGAATTCACATTTCTAGCTGCTCTACCTGCTGTTTGAGTTAAGGAACGTTCCGATCTTAAAAACCCTTCTTTATCAGCATCTAGGATGGCTACGAGAGACACTTCCGGCAAGTCCAACCCTTCTCTCAAAAGGTTCACTCCTACCAATACATCAATATCTCCTCTTCTTAGCATTTGCATAATCTCCACTCGTTCTAAAGTATCCACATCGGAGTGAATATAGGAGGTTGGGATATTTAGGTTTAACAAGTATTTGGTGAGCTCCTCAGCCATTCGCTTGGTTAAAGTTGTGACCAAAACTCGCTCATTCTTTTTTACAATGCTATCAATCTCGTCTAGCAAATCATCAATCTGATTCATACTTGGGCGAATCTCTATAGGAGGGTCTAATAAACCCGTAGGACGAATCAATTGCTCCACAATAACACCCTCTGATTGTTGCAGTTCATAATCTGCTGGCGTAGCACTCACATAAATCATCTGATTCACCAAACTCTCAAACTCGTCGAACTTCAATGGTCTATTGTCCATAGCGCTTGGTAAACGAAAACCATATTCCACAAGGGTTTGCTTTCTCGATCTGTCTCCTCCATACATGGCTCTCAGCTGGGGAATAGTCACATGAGATTCATCAATCACCATTAAATAATCATCTGGAAAATAATCGAGTAAACAAAATGGTCTTGAACCAGGTTTCCTGCCATCAAAATAACGAGAATAGTTCTCTATTCCTGAACAATAGCCTAATTCCTTTAGCATCTCCACATCATAACTTACTCTATCCTCTAGTCTTTTGGCCTCAAGTCCACTACCGTTTTCTTGAAAGAAGCTCATCTGCTTACCCAAATCTAGCTGTATGTTTTTTATAGAATCGTTGAGTTTATCTTTTGTGGTGACAAAAATGGTCGCTGGATAAATAGTCAATTCATCAAGCTTTTGTTCTGAATAACCACTTATAGGATCAATAATTTCCAAACCTTCAATCTCATCGCCCCAAAAGCTAATACGGTAGGCTCTATCGGCATATGCCGGAAAAACATCAACCGTATCCCCTTTTACTCGAAAATTACTTCTCTCGAAAGCCACCTCACTTCTAGAGTAAAGACTATCCACTAACCTCCTCAAAAAAGCATCTCTATTTATGATATCTCCAACTCTTAATTCAATCACATTACTTGTAAAATCTTCGGGATTCCCCAAACCATAAATACAAGATACAGAACTTACTACGATAACATCTCGTCTGCCACTCAATAAAGAACTGGTGGTACTCAATCTTAGCTTTTCAATTTCATCGTTAATACTCAAATCTTTTTCTATATACGTATTGGTAGTGGGCAAAAAAGCCTCTGGCTGATAATAATCGTAATAACTCACAAAATATTCCACTGCATTTTCAGGAAAGAATTGCTTAAACTCTGAATATAACTGAGCCGCCAAAGTTTTATTATGTGATAAAATTAAGGTTGGTCTATTCAAATTTTGAATGACATTGGCAACAGTATAAGTTTTTCCAGATCCTGTAACTCCCAATAAAACCTGATAGGGCTCTTCGTCTATCACTCCCTTGGTCAATTGTTTAATGGCTTCAGGTTGATCTCCTGTGGGTTTAAATGCAGCGGTTAGTTTAAATTCCATTATTGAATAGTAAAATGAGTGAGTATTGGATAGTGATCGGATAAATCAGGTTTCAAAACCTGATAATCATGTATTTTCATTTGTGGATCGAAAAGCATAAAGTCAATTCGCATGGGTGGAAGATTACCATTATACGTATTGGAGTAACCGCTCCCTTTTAGCTTAAAAGCATCTAACAAATCTTGTCGAATATGATGATAGATATAGGATGCTGGTGTATCATTAAAATCACCAGCAACAATTACAGGATAAGGGCTATCTTCTATTTCTGTTCTTATGGTTCGAGCTTGATAGGATCTTTTTACACTGTATTTCTTCAACTTCTGAACTAATAATACCACTTGGTTTCTTTTTTTCTGATTTAAATTCACTTCCTTATCGCTAAAGATATCATAATCATTTTTGTTGAAATGATTAGATTCCAAATGAAGGTTAAACAGTCGAATCATCTCATTCTCAATTTCAAGATCCACATAAAATCCATAAATCTTTCCATCCATATAAAAAGTCTTCGAGTTCTTGATGGTATACTTAGAGTACATCACCAAAAGGTCTAAAAACTGATGATTGTTTTTCTTCAGATATGGAGCACTAAAAACATGAGGTCTTTGAAGCTTTTTCTTATAATCTTCAACAGAATTTACGCCTTTGGTTGGGTAAGATTGAAATTCTTGAAAGCAAATCAAATCTGCATTCTGACTTTCTACATATCCAGCTATTTCATTTCTAATCGACTTATCACCAACGCTTAAGTTATTATTACTCAAGTTTCGAGCATTAAAGGAGAGGATCGCAAAAGAGGAGGCTTTTGAATCGGCAATTGTACTTTCATTGAAAAACTGAAAATGATCTAAAACAAGGGCATAGCTCATAAGCATGACTAAAAGCGAATAGAACATATAGCGCTTCCAAAGCAAAAGCCAGAGGATGAAAAACAAGAAGTTAAAAATAAGTAATACGGGAAAACTGAGTCCCAGAATAGAAATGGGCCAAAACAGATCAGGTGCCACCACTGTACTTAAGTTGGTCAGCAGCAACAAGACTATGAAAACATAATTAACCCACAAAATGGGCCGAAACCTAAATTGTGACTTTTGAACCTTTTTTGCCATTGCACAAATATAAAAAACCTTAGTGTAAATTGCTAAACCTATATGCTCCTATTTACCACTCGGCTATAAAACTTAACTTCTTTCTTAGGCTTGGTCAACATTTGATGACTACCCTAATAATCGAGCCTTCATTAATGCTGAAGAGGTGGATACTTTCTCTTATGGAATTTCAAAGTCAATTCTTTGGTCTTATAATCTATCTTGGCTTGAAATTCATGCAAAATATCACTTCCTAATACTCCATCAATCAATGGCATTTCCAAAATCTCATAAGTTTGATTGATATGAACCATATCGATGGCTACAGTTGAATACTCTTGAATCCTCAGCTCACCAATCACAAAGGAATCTATTTGAAGGATATTGCTCTGCATATCGTTAGTTCCCAATCCCGTACTTAATTGCTCGTTAAGCTCCATTTCTGGGTTCTGAACAAAACTATCTATCCTATTCACATCAAATACGGTTCGGGATGCGCCAGTATCTAATATCATCCTCAATTTCACTCCATTCACTTCTACAGTCATAGCTAAATGAAAGCCATCACCATTTAAGTCTATTAATTCTAAGGGAATCTTTGTTGTCATTGGTTTATCGTATTTTATTTAATCATTTTCATGATGCACAAATATACATACTTGTTTCTTTCTCTCCTGCCCAATTTATTCTTAAAAAAGCTGAATTAATCTACCGCCCGAGGATCTGATGTTAAAGGCATCTTGGCCATCTTTTCCACTTCTATGCTGGCAAAACCAAATTCCTGAACCACCTTTCCTAGAATCAGATACATACCATCGCCTCTAAATGGATAGAATTTCAAGGAATTAGGAAAATGTACGGTATCGAAAAATCGTCCCTCAAAATCGAGGAAAGTTCCAAAATTCATATATTCTTGTTTAATGGTCTTCACATATTTTATGGTGACTAGCTGTCCAAGCATTCGTATTTTTTGACCAAGATAGCTGGACAAGTCCGGGGATTTCACAACTCCTCGGTAATTGGTCTGCAGCAAATCGAAGAAAGACATGGTCAAAGGAAAACCGATGAGCTCAATTTCATCGTAGGCATCCTCTACATTTTCGTGGGTGAATTGTGGCAAGCGATAATGATTTACAGCAGGTTTAAACAGACTTTCTATTTGGTTTCTGGGCTGCTTTTTGCCCAATAGCATATGTACCTCCCACAGCAGTTCTGCTTTAATTTTTTTGGTAAATCGGAAAGCTCCAACCCTTATCAGCAGCACAATCATCTCAATTCCCACATGAACCCGTCCCACAAAATCCGCTAAATCTTGGTAAGGACCAAATTCTTCTCTATTGCGCTCCAACTCAAAAGCCAACTTGCGCTCCAAACCCTGTACATGAATAAAACCCACATAAATGGTCTTCCCTTGCAAACGTGTTTTATAGCGACTATTATTTGCACATGGCAACTCCAACTCAGCACCTAAAACACGAGCTTCATTAAAATAGAGCCAAGAAGAATAAAAGCCACCAAAATTATTAATTACCGCAGTGATAAACTCCAATGGATAATGACTTTTGAGAAATAAACTCTGATAACTCTCTACGGCATACGATGCCGAATGTGCCTTTGAAAATGAATAACCTGCAAAAGACTCAATCTGTCGCCAAACCTCTTTGGTCAAACTCTCCGAATATCCTCGTTTGGCACAATTGCTAAAGAACTTATCTATAATCTTCTGGAATTCTTTCTTACTACGATATTTTCCACTCATGGCCCTCCTCAAAACATCGGCATCGGCCATATCTAAACCTGCAAAATGATGACAAACCTTCAATACATCCTCCTGATACACCATCACTCCATAGGTTTCCTCTAATTGCTCCTTCATCACCGGATGTAGATATTCAAAACCATCGGGCTTGTGAAAGCGTTGAATATATTCCTTCATCATTCCCGAACGCGCCACACCCGGTCTAATGATAGAACTGGCAGCTACCAAAGTTAAATAGTCGCTGCATTTGAGTTTTTTCAATAACTGCCGCATGGCCGGGCTTTCCACATAAAAACAGCCAATGGTCTCCCCCTTTCTTAGGGTCTCCATAATGGCAGGATCCTGTTTGAATTCCTGAATGGCATGTACATCCACCACCCTCTTCTGATTTTCCAGAATAATATCGACAGCTTCTTTAATATGCCCAATCCCGCGCTGACTTAAAATGTCCAACTTTTCAAAGCCCATGCTTTCGGCCACATACATATCCCACTGGATGGTTGGAAAGTTTTTAGGTGGCAAGTCCAAAGCTCCAAAATTATTGATAGGCTCTTCACTAATCAATATTCCTCCCGCATGAATGCTTCTCATATTGGGATATCCCATCATTAATTTAGCGATAGAAGCAATCTTCGAAGTGATTTCATTTTTATTCAATTCCTGTTCAGGATATTTCACCAACCTGTCTATTTCTTCCTTAGGCAAACCATAAACTTTTCCCAGTTCTCTATAAATGGATTTCCCTTTAAAGGTAGTGATGGTTCCTAGCAAAGCTGTATGCTCTCGCCCATATCTTTTAAAAATATAATCAATCACCTCGTCGCGCTCTTTCCAGGAATAATCGATATCAAAATCGGGAGGAGAAGTTCTCTTGGGATTTAAAAAACGTTCGAAATACAAATCCAGTTCAATGGGATCCACATCTGTGATTTTCAAACAATAAGCTACCAAACTATTGGCTCCACTCCCACGTCCCACATGATAGAATCCTCTGGCCATGGAATAGCGAATCACATCCCAGGTAATGAGGAAATAAGCCGAAAAACCCAGCTCATGAATAATTTTTAATTCATGCTTCAATCGTTTTTGAACTTTCATGCCTGCATTTGGATAGCGATACTTAAAACCATCGAGGCTGAGCTTCTCTAGAAAGATACGATCGTCCTCTTTGTCTCCGGTAAAAGTGGCTTTATTTTTAATGGTGGAGAAGTCGAAATCAAGATGACATAAAGCCAACAAACGCTCCGTGTTTACTATAATCTGCTGATGTTGCTCATATTTCTTCTGAAGGTATTCGCGACTCACAAACAAATCCTCAGCGTGACCTAAAAAGCTGTCTTGAAGGCGAGAGAAGAGGACATTATGCTGAATAGCCCGTAAATGCTGATGAAGCTCGTAATATTTAGCATTCTGAAAGCTGACCGATTGAAGGATGACGAGATGAGCAGCATAACGAGACAGCTCGTGAGTAAATAAAGACAACAACTGCCTAGGCCGAATCCCCACTCGTTCATACTCCATCAGTTCTCGTTTGGGGCAAGCCTCTAGAGGATAAATCACAAATACTTCTTTAAAAGAAGGCGCCTCAACGGGATATTCGGATTTAGCAAGATGATGTTCACTTAAAAAGTGATTGATCTCAAAAAAACCGCTATTATTTTTTGCTATCAAAATATATAAACTCGAATCCCCATTTCTCACATCCACACCACCCACTGGCTGAATACCCTCCTCCTTTGTTAACTTTACAAAATCGAGAATTCCTGTTGTATTATTAATATCCGTCAGAACCAATTTCGGTAGCCCCATAGCTTTAGCCTTACGCACCAAAGCCTCCACAGGAATGGTACCATATCGCATACTATAATAGCTATGAACATTTAAATACATTTTGGCTATATTTTAATCATTTTTCAGATTACAATATAATCAATCAGAGATGTGTTTGCTATTTTTTATTCCAAAATCAATAAAATTATCTTCTATATTTCGTATAAGTTTGTCTAACAAGTCAATGTAGAAACTGTTACACGAAGTTCCACCAAGGAATCACAAAAAACACAAAGTGGTGAAGAATGGAACACCTTTTTCTTCGTGTCTTTTGGGACTTTTTCGAGTCTTTTGTGGAATAAAAAGATAAGACCGATTTAATCCATAAGGTAATATCCACCTATTTTGGGAGCGCCAACAAACTCAATTAGACCATTAGTTCTCAGTAGCTTAATATAGCGTTCAGTAGTCGCAATAGATTTCCCAATTCGGAGGGCAAGAATATTGGCTCGAATCCCATTTTCTGATCTAATAATCTGAAGCACTAAAGAAAGTATCGTTTTTACTTTGTCAGTTTTAGAATCAATCTCAGGAGGCCAAACGATTACTCCCTCATTCTTTATCTCTGCAAACGAAGTTTCGTCTTCTTCAAAAATGCTCTTTTTTGATTTATAAGGGCTAACATAACCCTCTTTTACCAAAGCAGGAGGAATAACATACTCCTCATATATAGCAGAGCTCTCATCATCACTAAGCCTATAATTATCAACAAAATAAGCAATATACGCTGGAATTTTAGAACCTAAATAATAAGGTAAGTTCATTAACAAATACTTTTTCCCAGTTGCCGTTTTATTAACCTCAATGGTAAATTTACCTCCATAAACCCGTACAGCATATATATGTGAAGCCATGTCAATAAACTGATGTAGGGACTTCAGTGTTCCTTTTGGACCAGATTTAATCTCAATCGGGATCAATTTCATTCTATAAGCATGTATAAGATCAACTTCTGCAGAAGATTGATTTTTCTCCCGAACCCAGAAGTTAGGTTGTCGATTTTTGCTCACATTTAATGATAACAATTCTTGAGTGATTATATGGGGAATCAAAGCTCCTCTATAGGAATTACTCAAATCGTCAAAACCCATAAGTTCTGTCTGAATTCCCAAAGCATCATTTACCAAACCAGAATCCACAAACTGAAGCCTAGGCGTTTTTTTTAGATTCGGTAGAGCTGGAAACTCCACCTCTGTTACCGGCCTAATGAGCCTAATCACCTTAGCCTTTTCAAGCTTAGAAAATGCCGCCCTTACTTCTCTAGACCGATATTCAGAGCCACCAAAGTTTTGAAATTTCACTCGTTGATCAATAAACACAGGCGCATTTTGGATAATATATGAAATAACTTCTCTATCAGTTTGGTTAGTGGAATACTTCTCTACATCTTCAATATAAGATTGCCAGATGCTTTCATATACTTTTGATAAATCGGAAAGATTATTCTTTTCAATATCCAACTTCACAGTTTCTGGTAAGCCTCCAATTACGGCATATCGCTTAAATAATTCCAATAAATAAGGATGAAACACAGGTCGAATAGGAACCTCGTTAAAAGCCTCCCACGCTGCTTTCTCACCTTTAGCTAGTAGATATTCTGAGAAATTCAAAGGATAAATATACAAGTATTCAACTCTTCCAACAGGCATGCTCCTTACCTTGCGAACAGCAAATTCCAATAAAGAACCAGCTGCAATAACACATAAATCAGGAAAAAACTCATAGAAATAACGAAGTAATTGTATTGCAAAAGGAGATTCCTGTATTTCATCAATGAACAGCAAGGTATCTTTTACTCCATCAGAAGGAATCTGATGCTTTGCCAATAACACTTCTAAAATCTCTTTTGCACCCTTATAATCCTGAAAATAAGACAAATCAATAGTGGTTTCTAAATTTAGTAAGATACTATATTTAAACTTTTTAGAGAATTGCCGAACGAGTGTTGTTTTCCCAACTTGTCGCGCACCTCGCAACACTAAAGGCTTTCTATATTTACTCCCTCTCCATTCATCTAAATACTTCGATATTTCCCTAATATACTCCATCACTTTATATCACACTCATATTCAACAATAAAACACAAATATACGATATACTTTGTTATAATACAAAGGCTGTTTATAACAAATATTGTAATAGAATAAGGGCTATTTATGCATAATCTTGTTATAAAAAAAAGGGTAATAACAATTAATGATGGAGTATTTTAATGAAAGAAAACTATCAAAAACTCAAAAGCACGATAGCTTGAATACTTTTAATTTGCCCAAAACCCTAAAAAAGAGCGAAAAAAAAATGTTTCCTAGCTTATCACCACCGAAAACCAACTCCCCATTGGATTAGGGTAAAGATGGTTTTCAATGGAACCAAACATTCTAAAAGGACTACCTCACTATTTCATATTCCCCCATGCTCTTCATGGCCAAATCTTCAATTTCTATGGAACAAAAAGAAACAATAAAAGCAGAAGCCAAACGGGCATTGGTTACTATTGGAATATTTCTATCCACCGCATTCCTCCTAATGGTATAGTCATTATTAAGTTCTTCAGAGCTTAAATCCTTGGGGATATTTACAACCAAATCAACTAGCTTTTCTTGTAATAGATTAAGAGCATTTGGACTACGACTATCATCTGGCCAAAACACCTTTTCCGAAGCAACTCCATTGGATTTTAAGTAATCATGGGTTCCGGGAGTAGCATATAACTTCAAGCCTCTTTTCTCCATCATTTTGCTAGACTGTAGAAGCTCCACTTTACTTCGAGCATCACCAGAGGATATCAAAACTCCTTTCTTAGGAACATGATATCCCACAGATAACATAGCTTTTAGAACTGCCTCATAATAATTATCCCCAATACAACCCACTTCACCAGTTGAGGACATATCTACTCCCAAAATAGGGTCGGCATGAGTTAAACGAGAAAACGAAAACTGAGAAGCTTTTATCCCGATGTGGTCGATATCAAAAATTGACTTTTCAGGCTTCTCTACTTCTTGACCAATCATTACTCTTGTGGCTAAATCAATGAAATTCTCATTTAACACTTTACTTACAAATGGAAAGCTCCTCGAGGCACGTAAATTACATTCTATTACTTTAATAAAATTATCTCGTGCCAAGAATTGAATATTGAATGGGCCAGAGATATTGAGCTCTTTGGCAATCTGGCGAGATACTTTTTTAATTCTTCTGATGGTTTCAAAATATACTTTTTGAGGAGGAAAAACCAAAGTAGCATCACCTGAATGCACTCCAGCAAACTCAACATGCTCAGAGATGGCATATAATTTCACATCTCCATTTTGGGCCACAGCATCAAATTCTATTTCTTTACTATTGGTCATAAATTCAGAGACCACCACTGGGTGTTTCTTCGACACATTTGCAGCTACTTTTAAATAATGATGGAGTTCTTCATGATTAGAAACCACATTCATTGCTGCACCCGACAAAACATAAGAAGGACGAATAAGAACAGGAAAACCAACTTCATTAGCGAATTCAGAGATTTCATCCATACCTGCTAATTCTTTCCATCGCGGCTGGTCTATCTCTAGCTTATCGAGCATACCAGAGAATTTAAAACGGTCTTCTGCCCTATCGATACTTTCAGGTGACGTTCCAAGGATAGGAACCTCCTGTTGTGCCAGACGAGGAGCCAAAGTATTGGGAATCTGCCCACCAACGGACACAATAACTCCATGGGGATTCTCTAAATCTACAATATCCAAAACTCTTTCTAAACTGAGCTCCTCAAAGAATAAGCGATCAGAAATATCATAATCCGTACTTACCGTTTCTGGATTAAAGTTGATAATGACGCCTCTATATCCATTCTTTTTTAAACTCTCCACGGTATTTACACCCGCCCAATCAAATTCTACACTGCTTCCAATCCTATAGGCTCCAGAACCTAAAACAACAACCGATTTATCATCGTTTTCAAATTCTATATCATGAAAATCGCCATGATAAGTGAGATATAAATAATTGGTTTGGGCTGGAAATTCAGCCGCTAGTGTATCTATTTGCTTTACAAAAGGCGTAACACCTAAACTCTTTCTATAAGCTCTTACTTTTAACAAATCATCGTCAATGGTTTCATTACTTGACTTCATAACTATTCTTGCCAATTGAAAATCAGAGAAACCCAATTGCTTGGCCTGTTTCATTTCTTCATAAGTCATTTCATTCAGAGAACACAAAGTAGCCAATTGTTTTTCTTTCTGAATGATATTATTTAGATGAGCTAAAAACCATTTATCGATGCCCGTTAATTGATGAATTTCCTGCACACTCATTCCCTGCAATAATGCCTCAGCCACATAAAAAATTCTCAAATCGGTGGGCTTGTTCAACTTGTCCTTCAAATCACCATCAAGACGGGTATGATTTCCTGTGAAACCATGCATGCCCATTCCTATCATCCTCAAGCCTTTTTGGATAGCCTCCTCAAAACTTCTACCAATGGCCATCACCTCGCCCACACTTTTCATAGAGGAGCCTAAATCCCGACTGACCCCTGTAAACTTAGCCAAGTCCCAGCGAGGGAGTTTACAAATCACATAGTCTAATGCTGGTTCAAAAAAAGCAGTAGTCGTTTTAGTAATTGAGTTTTTAATCTGATGCAAACCATAACCCAATCCTAATTTAGCAGCTACAAAAGCCAATGGATATCCTGTAGCTTTACTTGCCAAAGCAGAAGAACGAGACAAACGAGCATTCACTTCAATCACTCGGTATTCTTCAGAATGAGGGTCCAAAGCAAACTGAACATTACACTCCCCAACTACCCCTACTTTTCGAATAATTTTAATAGAAACCTCACGAAGTAAATGATATTCAGAATTACTGAGCGTCTGTGATGGAGCTACCACAATACTTTCTCCTGTATGAATCCCTAAAGGATCGAAGTTTTCCATATTACAAACCGTAATACAATTATCGAATCTATCTCTAACCACTTCGTATTCTACTTCTTTCCAACCTTTTAAAGATTCCTCAATTAAAATCTGATCGGAAAAGGAGAAAGCCGTTTGTGCCAATTCTTTTAATTCTTTCTCATTTTTACAAAATCCACTTCCTTGTCCACCCAAAGTAAAAGCAGCCCTCACAATGATTGGAAACCCTACTGTTTTAGCTGCCTCAAAAGCCTCCTCCATAGTTGTTGCAGAAATGCTTTTTGGAGTATCCACATCAATGGAACGAAGCAAATCGGCAAAGAGTTGTCTATCTTCAGTTATTTGGATGGCAGAAACTGGAGTGCCCAAAACCTGAACCCTATATTTTTCGAGTATGCCTTGTTCTTGCAGTTCTATTCCACAATTTAATGCAGTCTGACCACCAAAAGAAAGCAAGATAGCATCAGGTCTTTCTTTTTTTATGATTCGCTCTACAAAATGAGTAGTTACTGGCAGAAGATAAACCTTATTGGCTAAATTTTCAGTAGTTTGAACGGTAGCAATATTGGGGTTTATTAAAATGGTATAAACAGATTCCTCTTTTAATGCCTTCAATGCCTGAGAACCACTATAGTCAAACTCTCCAGCTTCCCCTATTTTTAATGCTCCTGAACCGAGCAATAATACTTTCTTTGGTTTATTTTGCATATTTCTTCATTTTAACCATTTCTATAAAATCATCGAATAAAAAGTCGGTATCGGTAGGACCACCACTAGCTTCAGGATGAAACTGAGTACTAAAAATGGGCTTGAATACATGACGCAACCCTTCATTAGTATCATCATTAAGATTCTTAAATGTAGGTTCCCATTCTTTGCCTAAACTGGTTTCATCAACAGCATAACCATGATTTTGCGAAGTGATATAAGCCTTTTGAGTAGGTTGATATAAAACGGGTTGATTATGACTACGGTGCCCAAACTTTAGCTTATAAGTTGTTGCGCCTCCAGCCAACGCCAAAAGCTGATGTCCTAAACAAATCCCGAATATGGGTTTTTCCAATTCCATAGCAGCTCTAAGGTGCTCGATGGTAATGGCACATTGAGTGGGGTCTCCAGGGCCGTTTGAAATAAATAAACCATCAAAGTCTTCATTAAGAAAAGGATAATCCCAAGGAACCCGAATCACTGTAGCACCATTTTCTATCAATCGCCTGATTATATTATTTTTCACCCCACAGTCTAACAGTAGTATCTTCAAATCCCCATCGCCATAAACTTTCTTTTCTTTAATACTAACCTGATCCACCCAATGAATCTTTTCGGTTTCCACAAAATCTACATCCTCTTCATCAATCAGTATTTTTGCTTTCATACTTCCATTATCTCTAATGATTTGAGTAATTTTTCGAGTATCTACTCCATAAATCCCAGGAATTTCATTTTCTACCATCCAATCGTGTAAACTTTTGTTGGCATTCCAGTGGCTAAAATCCTCGGAATACTGGGAAATCACCAAGGCTTGGATATGAATCTCGTTGGACTCATAAAACGCTAGCATCTCGTTTTTCCTATCCGATATTGGCACTCCATAATTTCCTATTAAAGGAAAAGTAGCCACTAGTATTTGCCCTCTATACGAGGGATCGCTTAAACTTTCAGGATAACCTGTCATGGCAGTATTAAACACCAACTCTCCAGCAGTAGATTTGGAATATCCAAACTGGTAACCTTTAAATTCTTGACCATCCTCAAGAACTAATTTTATATTTTGTTTTCTCATCATAGCAAAAAAAATCCCCGACAAAAATGACGGGGAGCGCAATTAAATTAAAATTTCTAATAATTCAGGGAAATCTGGACCCAGATCATCCAAGACTTTCTGTTTTTCCACCCCTTCTTTTATCATCATTAGTATTGTATCATTTCCGGCAATAGTCCCTAGAAATATGGCGTAAGCTTTCTCATCAATTTTAACAGCAACACTATTGGCAAAACCTGGCTGTGTCTTTAAAACAGCCATTTGTCCTGAAATTTCAAAAGAAATAATTCCATGTAATGAAGGTCTTGATTCATCATCACTAAGTTTCACTTCTTCTGGAATAAAATAAATACTGCCATAATGTGCATCATGAATCTTCCCTACCTTTAATTCTCTTAAATCGCGAGAAAGAGTGGCTTGAGTGGTATCATGTCCTCTATTAACCAACAAGGATAACAATTCCTCTTGGCGATGTATCTTATTGGTATTGATAATCTTCCTAATGGTTAGAAGTCTTTCTGATTTGGTCGACATAAATTGAATATTTATACATTTTAATTTTGCAAAAATATTCAGTTATTTATAAAATCAAAGATAAATTTATTAACAATATGATGATTTTCTGTTAATAGTGTAATAGAAGGTGTGAATTTGTTGGTTTTTTTTGTTCTGAAAATACGAAAATGAGCTAAACAAATAATATAGATTTCCTGCACTTATATTACACAAGCTGTTGTACATCAATTTAGGAATTAGCCGTGCTTGAACAATTAATTTGACCCAAAGCAAAGGAAGGAGAAAATTTTCATGAATTATAACTCATTCATTTAATTGCCTTATTACAATACATAGCTATATATGCCTTCCAAAAAGCTGCGATGAATTTGATTTTGAACAAATGTAAAAAGATCCCTGAGATTATTACAACAAAACCTTGTTACTTAAGAATATACTTGCCCGATTTTCCGCATTTTGTCTGAGGTTATAGTAATAGAATGGGATGTCAAATGAATGATAAACCCCTTCGGGAAATCCATTCATGGAAACTAAATAAGTAACCAAATCATTATCATCAGCAGTAGAGCACTCCAAAACACCTTTTGCAATATTTACACGCGCATCAGCGAATTGAGGAACATATCCAAGAACCAGATTCGCATCAGGCATATACGAACCGAGCCCTTCTTCAACAGTAGCAAGAGTTTCGTCTCTTGTCCACGTGATAGGGTTTATCACAATACCTATCTTCCCATCCAATAAGGGATTGACACTGCTCATATTAGGTGACTGTGTGTTATACGAAATGATCACTCCCGTATCATCGGGTCCTTCAGCATATTTCAAATGTGGGTTTTGGGCAATATAGTCCGCAGTAATGGGCCAGCCAATCACATAGGCGGCAATCATATTCTCGTATGCTATTGGATTTTCTTTCATATAACTTGATAAAAGATTACTAAGCACGATGGCTCCTTGCGAATGCCCGACCAAAATATAAGGTCGCCCATTGTTAAAGTGTTTGATGTAATAGTCGAAAGCTGCAATGGCATCCATGGTGGGGATACCTCCTACTATTTTAGCCTGTTCTTCAGAGGGCAAAAGTACAGTTGTTGCAGCATCATCCTGCCTATAAAATGGAGCGTAAACATTACCTGCTGTTTCAAATGCAGTAGCCTGTCTGCCAAACGCAGATGGAGCGCCTATAAGCATGCTGGGATTGTCGATTTCACAAATAATAGGGTCGCTTTCATTATTCTTCTTCCATGAGGTAGGGTAATAGTAAAAAATGTCGACCGGTTTAAGTGTTGATGGTATAGATAACCAGTGAGCAGATTTTGAATAATCTGTAGCTACCACAGTTTCGACTGGAGTGGTATCCTCTTTTTTGCATGAAAATAAAAATATCAAGACGATAAAAGGTAAGGAAATTTTCAAAATGCTAATACTTTTTACTGGTTTCATATTTAATTTATTAAGGTTAATAATTGTCTATTCGAAGATAAAAAAAACTTTTTGTAAAATCCAGCATAAATTTAGATTTGATTCTCTTTATTTGAGACATAAATCTTGCATCATGATGAATACTTAGGCATTTTAAATGGAGCATACCAATGCCTATCATGCTCAGAGTACTTGAATTGAATTAAGCTGGGTCTTTATCACACAAAAAAAGCCTCAACTAATGTTGAAGCTTTTTTAAAATGATGTGCCCAGAATAAGATTCGAACTTACACGCCCTTGCGAGCACCAGCCCCTCAAGCTGGCGTGTCTACCAATTTCACCACCTGGGCAATCTAATGAGGGCTGCAAAAATATTAAATTTTTATGATCTAGCGTCATAATCATCAAAATATTCTTAAATTTGAATAAACAATTTTCAATATACAACCTATGTTCACCGAAAAAGACCTAAACCAGTTTAAAAACAAGGGAATCAGCCAAGAAAAAGTTATCGAACAAATCAATAAGTTCAAGTCTGGCTTCCCTTTTATGCAACTTTCCGCTGCAGCAACTAAAGAATATGGCCTTAAAGCTCTAAACGAAGAAGAAGAAAAGAAATATTTAGATGAATTTGAGTCCAACTTTGATGGAAACCAAGTGATCAAGTTCGTTCCTGCTTCGGGTGCCGCAAGCCGAATGTTTAAGCATTTATTCGAATTTGCGGAGAAATACCAGATTAATGAAGAAGGAAAAGCTTTATTTGAAAAAGATAAAGGATTCAATTCTGTGTTTTATTTCTTTGAACATATACAAGAATTTGCTTTTTATGAGGACTTAAAAACTGTTCTAACTCAAAATAGATTAAATCTTGAAGAAGAAATTGAAAAAGAAAACTACGGAGTTATTTTAGAATACCTCCTCCAAGATAAAGGATTAGGATATGCAGCATTACCCAAAGGCCTTTTGAAGTTTCATCATTATGACGATGCCAATCGTTTTGCCATTGAAGAACACTTGGTAGAAGCTGCTGTTTATGGAAAGAACAAAGATGGAATTGCCGCTTTGCATTTTACAGTTTCGCCTGAACATCAAACAAAATTCGAAAAAACCATAGCCCAGGTTAAAGATAAATACGAACAAGATTATGATGTTCAATTTGATATTAAATTCTCGCAACAAAAACCATCTACGGATACCATTTCTGTTACACCAGAAAACGAGCCATTCAGAGAAGAGGACGATAGTATCTTATTTCGTCCAGGTGGACATGGAGCATTAATAGAGAACCTAAATGAAATTGATGCCGACATCGTTTATGTGAAGAATATAGACAATATTGTTCCAGATAGATTAAAGTCGACTACTTTTAAGTATAAAAAACTCATAGGTAGTTATTTGAGGAGTCTGCAGGAGAAAGTTTTCGACTATTTGTGTGATTTAGAAGATGGAAACCTTAGCCAAGAAGAGTTGAATGAGATGTACGAGTTTATGGCCACAGAGCTCTTTATTGAAGTCCCCAACTATATGAAAGCCATGGATATCATGGAGCAAATGGATTGGTTGTTCGAGCAATTCAATCGCCCAATTAGAGTTTGTGGCATGGTGAAAAATGAAGGTGAACCTGGCGGTGGTCCTTTTGTGACACTAGATGAAGAAGGAAAGAAAAGTCTTCAAATAGTAGAATCCTCGCAAATTGATTTTACTCAAAAAGACCAAGCAGACATTGCGAAAAGGGCGACCCACTTTAACCCTGTTGACTTGGTTTGTGGTATTAAAGATTTTAGAGGTGATAAATTTGACTTAACTGAGTTTATTGATGAAAAAACGGGATTTATCTCATTAAAATCGAAAAATGGTAAAGACCTAAAAGCTCAAGAACTACCTGGTTTATGGAATGGTGCTATGGCCAATTGGATTACCATTTTTATGGAAGTTCCTATCCTTACCTTTAATCCCGTAAAAACGGTAAACGATTTATTGAGGGATCAACATCAATAGAATCTTGAAAATAAAAAATGCCTTGGAGATTGTTAATCTTCAAGGCATTAATATGAGGCAGTATTGTCTAAATACTTAATTAACAAGCAATTTTGTACGACCAAAATTTTCCGAAGAAATAATATACACTCCAGATTCAAGTCCATCAGTATCAAGGTAAGTAACATTATCTTTCAGCAATAATAGTTGTCCGAGATTATTGTGCAACTGTATATTTACTTGATGTTGGAAATATACTCTATTCCCACTTTTTACAGGATTAGGATATAATTTCAGCAGCACTTGGTTCAATTCATCAATAGCTGCGGCATTATTGGTGGCGTTTGGTGTTGGACCAAAAGGTTTTTGGAAATATATCCATGTTTCATCTCCATCCATTTCTCTACCATAAGCGATATCTTCCCCTTGTGCACCAAATGTTATATTATCAATTAATGAAGAATCTGGTGCCATTAATAAAATATCATCCCCTGATGAACTTAGTTTGAAATTGGTGTGTAAAGGACCTCGTTCAGTTCTATCATCACACCAAATCAGCTTGTAGCCATATGCTTCAATTATGGTAGATACTGTTCCAAAGGGGAATTGATATTTAAAGGCATCATCAGCATCATCAGAAATATAAAAATTGGCTAAATCCACTTGTTTATCATTTGGGTTATAGATTTCAATCCAATCGGCATTGGCATTATATTCATCAGTAATAGTGGATTTATTTACTGCCATAAACTCATTAATAAATATAGCATCCTCAAAAACAAAATCAGGGTCTTCTTCAAAAAGAGCTGTAAACACTGCACCTTCATCTAAATCCACCATCAAAGAAGCATCCGTATCTCCTGTTTCCTGCCACTCCACAAAGCGATATCCCAATTTAGGCATTGCGACCAATTGGAAAGGAATATCTTCGAAATAAGTACCATGCCATGGGTAAACACTCTCTGATACCCCATCTAAAGCCTCAGAAACAAATAGAGAATTTATTTTAATATTTCCCATATTTTTATCATTTACATTTAATGCAATATGAATGGTATCCTCAAGGTTAAACTCTTCCGTATAATGGTCAATTATTTTACGCTTTCTATCTTTTGGGAAATTATATAAATCATCTAAAACATTTGTCCATTGAGTAAGCGTAGGAATTTCATTTTGTCTAACATTTAATGTGGTAGCTATAGAAGGGTATCTCCATCGGCTCACATGTTCTAGCATTTCAGGAGTCATTGATTGATCAATCTCCTCTAACTTTTCTCTAAAATTAGATTGATTAAAATTAGAATTCATGTGATCACAAGTTCTATTTACAAGATCAATCACAAACTGATCATTCTCTTTAAGTCCGCGAGCTAAAATGGTTGCTTTACCATGTTCTTGATCAAAAGCATCATCCAATACGTTTACATTTGAAGATATATCGTCACAGGACCCACCAAACACCAAATCAAAATCAAACATAAACCATCTCCAACGCCCATCTAAACCATTTATTGATTTAGTGCTTTTATCGAAACCCTTATATCTCCAAAATTTTATATTTGTGATCACCCAATCCACATTACCCATATACACCTCTGATGAGAAGTAACTTAAATAATTATCAATATCAATTTGGGTTTGAACATACTCGTAATTCTCGTCCTCCTCCATATTGTTACTTTCAACAAAGTCGAGCAGGTTATCATAATGTGCTTCATCACCTTCTTCACCAGAATCCAACTTACCACTATCCCTCAAAATGACATAGTCGTCATCTTTCTTTCCATACTTTAAGGATAAGTACTTTTGGTCGAAACGTTCTTTAATAGAGTGTATGCCCCAATACTCCCCATTAACGAAAAGAATAACATGCTGAACATGCTGAACATCCATATTATAATTCTGCAGTAAAAGGTCTGCAAAATCATCGCGAGGCGTACAATCAGGTCTGTGGCCTGGTCCTCTTATCATAAAACGTTTGAACTTATTAATGTTGCTATTATCAAAGAACTTATATTTCATTTCATCTTTGCCATATTCGCTTCGGGCATACATTCTAAGGTTCTTCACTGTGGAGTGCCTTCCACCTCCCCCATGGATTCTAGCTCCTAAATATTGTTCAAATCCTAAAGTACCATCATTCTCAAAATATTGTACCAAGGTAGGACGCTCCCATTCGCGTCCACTTTCGTAATAATTCCCCAATTCCCCTGTTGTTCCATATACATATATTCCCATTTCATCATCGAAAAAATTGGGGGCATCAGTGGTTAAGGAAATAACAGGCAAACTATACTTTTCCTCAGCTTCAGAATATATAAAAAACGTAGAACTTAATGTTTCACTTGGAAGGTATCCATCTTTAAAAGCTTTAACTTTTAATACATTTGTTTTATTGATATTGGAATAAGGATTTAAATATCCCCTATTATTCGCTCTGCTTTCAGTAAAGCCAGGTTTAGGATAGTCGAAACTTGGATTCGTTTTTATCAATGAAATCCCATTTGGCTTGCTTGTGGCATCTGAAAATTGAATTTCTGAATTATATACAGGACTACTTGGCGTTGGAACAGAACCATCGAGAGTGTATCGAAGAAATACCTGAGAGCCGCCGTGTACGATTGAAACATTAATATCATCAGTATAAAATCCTGATTCATGACTCACAATTGGGTCACTTACAAAACCATTATAGGCAGTTGATGTATTTGATGTTTGAGGAGTTGGAAGTCCAAAAAACTTCATATTTCCCGATGCGTCTAGCTTATGACCATATGAGACATCAGCTCTTAGTTCAACAGAATCTATCCTATCCACTAAAACACCTGATGGCTTATACAAACTAATATATTCACCTTCTTGGGATATTTTAAAATTACAATGCAATTCATTACCAATTGTAGCATTTTCCGAGGCAAAAACCAATAAGTAGCCATGAGAAGATATGTTAACATTGGGGAATTTCCATTTTTGTGGATTATCATTCTTATCCGACAATGAATAAGAATTCAAATTAATGGTGGTAGAACTATTATTATAGATTTCTATCCAATCACTCTGCTCTCCATAGCTATCAGTGATCCCATTTATATTAGAGGCTAAGACCTCATTTATAACCAAATCCTGAGCCTTTACACCTAAAAATGACAGACTTAATAGAAGCGAAATTAAAATTCGTAAATTTGAAATCATAAGGAGTTAGTTTAATTTCTGATTGAAAAAATTATAAGTCAAACCAATTGTAAGTGCATCAGAATATTGTCCTTGATTTGCAAAACGAGTAGCACCAGAAGCATGAGGACGTATTGGTGTAATACTATTATTGGTTCTGAAGGAAGCTGATAACTGATTATTAATTTTATATTCAATTCCCAATATAAAAGTTGCACTATGCTGATAAAACTCAGTATCAGGCACGCTAGTACTAAAATTAGCCTCCTCATATGGTGTTCCTATCAAATAGCTATAAGCAATTCCTCCAGTTAAAATCAATGTTTTATTCAAAGTAAAATTATATAAAACAGGGATTTCCAAATAACTCACTCGCATTAGGTATTGAAAATTACCATTTTCATCAGTAGGATTTTCTCGAGCTCCCTTTTGAATATAATACATTTCTAGTTGAGCTCCAGACTTTAGGGTAAACTGTCTATTTACAAATAATCCGCCATAAATTCCAAGTTTGTGATAACCAGAGCTTGGATCTCCTGCTACTTGACTTCCCACAAGGCCGCCCAATAATCCGCCTCCAAATTCCTGAGCTTTGACTTGCTGTGAAAAGAAAACAAAAGTTGATAAAACAAGTAATGAAAAAAGTATTTTTTTTATCATAGGATCATATTATTCAGGTCATTACAATTAAGTGCCAAACGAATAAGGCTAAATTGAAACTTTAAAAAACTAATACAGCCATCTTATTGATTCAAATAGCCATTCATCTTTCTTAGCAGAGTGGAGATAACAATAGGTTTGGGTATATAGTCATCGCAACCAGCTAATAGCGCTTTTTCCCTATCACCCTCTAAAGCATAAGCTGTTTGGGCAATAATTGGAAGCTCTGGTCTAATTTTCTTGATGGCTTCGGCTGCTTCATAACCATTCATAATAGGCAAGTTAATATCTAATAACAACAAATCTATGTTATCATTATTTTGGACTTCAGTTAAAGCATCCTGTCCATTTTCAACCCAAATGATTTCAATTTTTGAACGCTTTAATAATAGTCGCAAAAAGTTATAGTTACTGGTTATATCTTCAGCAATTAAAACAGTTTTACCTTCCCACTGGTATTCATTCACATTATAAGATTCATTCATTTTGCAATAATTAAGTGTTTAAGCTTGATTGATGTTGAAAGTAAAGATTGAGCCTTTTCCAAGCTCAGAGTCAACATAAATCTCCCCCTTCATTAATTCTAATAATTGGTTAACTATTGACAAACCAAGACCCAAACCATCGTGCGCACGGTTATTTCCTTCCTCAGCTTGCTTAAAACTTTCAAATATATCAGTTAATTTGGTTCCTTGTATACCTTTTCCTTCATCTTTAACATAAAAGTCATATAAATTCTCTTTTTCGTTGTATTTATAGCCAAACTCTATGGTTCCTTTGGTGGAGAACTTAAATGCATTGTCAATAAGCTTGGTCAAAATCTGCTCCAGCTTACTGTTATCTGTGAAGAAGACTTCTTCTCCATCTTTTCTATTCCCTTTCCAAACCAAATTAATATTATGATTATCATATCTCTGATTGGAGTAAAATTTTTGATGGACTATTTTCATCAGATTATTGAGAGAAAATTCTACTGGATATATCTTAAGATCCTTGCTTTCCAGCATACTAATATCTAGAATATCTTCTACAATAGAAAGTAGATGATTGCCTCCTTTATATATTTCATCGTTAAAATCCTTAACGTCATCCATATCTACTTCTGTCACTCTAATTAACTCCGCAAACCCTATAATGGCATTTAAGGGAGTTCTTAGTTCATGAGATATGGTTGAAAGAAACGCTGTTTTCATCCTATCAGACTCCTCGGCCAATCTCTTAGCTTTTAGTATATTCTCTTCATATTCTTTTCGCTCACGAATATCGGTTGCTGAAACGGCGTAAAACTTTGGAGCTCCATATTTATCACGAATAATAACACTATTAAACATGACAGGAATCTCTTTCTCACTTTTACTCACCACTATAAGTTCGAGACCCTCACCACCATGGATATTTGAAGATTTCTCCACAAAATCTGCGATTTCAGATTTAGAAACCCTAGGTGTTACTGTAAAAAAGCTTCTTCCTAACATTTCTTCTTGCTCATATTCTATTAATTCAGCAAAGTATTTGTTTACATATACAAACTCACCTATGTCATTGGTAATGGCCAAACCATAATTTGCCAAATCCGAAATTAATTTAAATCTTTTTATTTCTTCTAAGTCATGTTTGCGTTGACTGATATCTCTCATTATACTTAAAACCAAATGCTCATCGTCAATATCAACGGCTGCCAAAGACATTTCTACAGGGATTTCGCTACCATCCGCTTTAGTAGCTACAAACTCAATATTTTCCCCAAGTAGATGATTATCAATGGCATGCTGTATGGTTTCTAAACCTCGAGCAAAGTCATCATTCTCATTATCAGAGGAAAACAGAACGCGAATATTATTATCTAAAATATCCTCTTCATCGTAAAGAAACATTTTTTCAGCTGCCTTATTCCAGAATTTAACTTGACCATATTCATCAAATAACACAATGGCATCATTGGCAGCAGTCGTTATAGCTTTAAGTTTAATCTCATTCTCTATGGCTTGCTGCCGAGCCGATTTGGTTAGCTCAACTTCATTAATCAACTCTTTGGTGCGATCTACAACCAAATGCTCTAAATACAATTGATAGTTTAGAAGTTCCTGATCTACTAAAACTTTCTTGCGTGCCATTTCCAATGTAATCTCTAATTGTAAAGGTGAAAATGGTTTGATAATATATCCAACAGGCTCCGTTTCTTTTGCCCGTTTCACAACTTGCTTATCAGTTTGGCTTGTGATATAAAGAATAGGTATTTTGTCGTTCTTATTAATATGTTCTACTGCCTCTATACCAGATATTTTCCCATCAAGTTCAATATCCATCAGAATTAAATCTGGTTTTTTTATACCAACATAATCTATGGCAGCTTCGCCTGAAGTTACGACATCAAGTATTTTATAACCTTTGCTCTCTAAAAACTCTTGAAGAACTTTAGCATTAATCACCTCATCCTCAACAATCAACACTTCAAACTCACCCATAACGGCAATTTATTAATAGGTTAATATACGTAAACTTAAAATTCAAATTTACAACTAAAGATACATTCATTTTTTTGTAAATTTACAAAATTATCAACGAATCAATTAACAATTAGTTAATATGTGAAAATTGATCAATAATAACATTAGCTTAAATTTGCCTAAAAAAACAAACATAGATGAACCTAACAATGCAAACCATATTATTAGTTGACGATGAGGATGATATCCTTGAATTTTTAAGCTATAATTTAAAGAAAAGCGGATACAATGTGCATACAGCAAGCAATGGTGAGGAAGGTATAAAAAAGGCATTAAAAGTAAAACCAGACCTCATTATCTTAGATGTCATGATGCCTAAAATGGATGGCATTGAAGCATGTGATCAATTAAGGCAACTCCCAGAACTTGGAAACCCAATCATCATATTCCTCACTGCACGCTCTGAAGATTATTCTCAAATAGCTGGCTATGATGTTGGAGCTGACGATTATATTTCTAAACCCATTAAACCTAAGGTATTAGTAAGTAAAGTAAAATCATTACTTCGTCGTTCTAGTCAAAATAATGAAACCAATTCAGATCCCTCTGGTCATATCATGCAAATCCATGATTCTTTCTCAATTGATAAAGAAAGATATTTAGTTATTAAAGATGGTATTGATATCTTATTACCGAAAAAAGAATTTGAACTTTTGATGCTATTTGCCTCTAAGATTGATAAAGTTTTTACTCGTGAAGAAATATTCTCAAAAGTTTGGGGTAATGATGTTATCGTCGGAGACAGAACTATTGACGTTCATATTAGAAAAATTAGAGAGAAAATAGGCCCTGAATATATTCAAACTATGAAAGGTGTTGGATATAAGTTTATTGACACTTCAAAATAAATCCGAATTAATGAAATTAAAAGAGTCTTCCAGTATTGCGTTACAAATCAGTCTAATTCTTGGCTTTATTGTTAGTGCGATTTTAATTTATATCTACCTTATTACCAGCACCAACCTATTTCTATTACTGGGTATTTTATTCATTTTTGTCTTGGTAACTTTTTGGATTATACAAAACTATATTGAGCGATATATTTATGACCATATTAAGGTGATTTACAAACTCATTCACGATCATAAAGTAAAAAGCAATCACAAAGGCAAACCCAATCAAACAAAAATCGCCAATATAAAATCGGTTCATCAAGAGGTATTGGAATGGAGCGATGATTATGAAAAAGAAATCTCTCAACTCAAACAATTAGAGCAATATAGAAAAGAATATATCGGCAATATTTCTCACGAATTAAAAACTCCTTTATTCACTATTTTAGGATATATTTCTACACTAATTGATGGTGGATTAGAGGATGATAATATAAATACTAAATACCTAGAAAGGTCTGAAAAAAACATTAACCGATTAATTGGAATTGTAAAAGAGTTGGAGACCATTAGTCAATTAGAGTCTGGTGAGTTAAAGCTCAATATCAGTCGTTTCAACATTAAAGCATTATGTGACGAACTTTTAGAATCTTTCGAAATGAAAGTAGATAAGAAAAACATCCTAATGTATTATGGAAAAAATTACGACCGGCCTATTTATGTGAATGCTGATAAAGAAAAAGTAGCGAGGTTAATAAGTAATCTTTTAGGAAACGCTATTAAATATGGCTATGCAAACACTGGGAAAGTTAAAATCAGTTTCTTTGATATGGACGAGAACTTGTTGGTAGAAATTACAGATAACGGACCAGGAATAAACAAGGAAGATTTACCTCGCATATATGAGCGATTCTATAGAACAGACAAAGCTAGAAGTCGTGAATTAGGAGGTACCGGCCTAGGTTTAGCCATAGTAAAACATATAGTAGAAGCACACAAACAAAGTATCTATACCAGAAGCACTATTGGCATCGGAACGACTTTTGGGTTTACCTTGGAGAAAGCCTAGCCTACTTATTCAGCTAAACTCCCATCATCATTTATAATAACTCCCCAACTAACAGCTACCAAATCACCATTTTCAAAATAGCAATCTAATAAAGCGTCATCAAAAGTAATTCTTGTTTCACCCCACTCCTCTTCTTCTTTTTCAATTTCCTCATAACCATGCTCCTTCATCAATTTAATAATATCCTCTTCTTTTTGCTCAAAAATTCTTACCCCAAAAAGAGTGGCATTTTTATTGTCCAAATCAAAATTAGAAACTACTGGCTCTACTAATCCCTCTAAAAAAACTGTAATTCCATTTTCATAAGTTAAAATGGTGGTCTTTAAATCATCATCAGAAGTAATCTCCTCTGCATCTACAGGTTTTCCAACCAGCTTGGCTACATTCTCTGGAATTTCACCAAATTTTAATTCCCCTAACCCTTGTTTTGGCTTAATCTCCAATGTTAAATTGCTCATTATGTTTTTATTATTGTAAAAGGAATAATGTCCTTTTATTATTTTTTCGATTTCTTAATGAAACAAATATAAAATAATTATGATACCGTACAAAATAAAAACTTTGGAGAATTAAAAATAAGATAAAACCAAGCACTATTTGATAGGAGAATCAGCCTCTTTAGCCATATGTTTATAGGTAAGCTTCTCAAGAATACGAGGAAAGGTTTTATTAAGAAAAACAGTGAATTTCCCCTCTAAAAAAGTAAGGACGATTGCCGCCTTTTTTTTATCAATAGCTTTAACAATCTTACATGCCACTTGTTCAGATGTCATCATTTTACCTTCATTTCTAGGGCTATCACCTTGAACACTTCCATCTTTAGTCAATGCTACATTTCGAATATTGCTCTGAGTAAAACCTGGCGCGGCCACTAATACATGTAGTCCTGTTTTTAGGTTTTCTACTCTCAAAGTATCTAAAAACCCTCTTACTGCAAATTTAGATGCACTATAACCTGTTCTCCCAGGCAAGCCGACATATCCAGCAATACTAATCACTCCAACTAAAGACCCCTTTCGCTCTATCAAATAAGGTAAAGCATATTTGCTGCAATAAACAGTTCCCCAAAAATTCACATCCATCAATTGTTTTAAAACATCCAGTTCCAGATCCTTGAACAGCGCCCTCATACTTATCCCTGCATTATTAATCAGAATATCAATTCTACCAAATTTCTCTACTGTTAAATTAATGAGGTTCTCACAATCTTTTTCTAATGAAACATCTGTATTTACAGCTAAACAATCTGTACCCTGTTTTAATAAACCTCCACGAATTTCTTCAAGTTTAGAAATGTTCCGTGCAGCCATAACAATTTTAGCCCCTCGCTTGGCATACTCATATACCAATGCCTTTCCTATCCCTGAAGAAGCTCCTGTAATAATGACAACCTTATCTTTCATAACTGTGAAGTATAATTAGAAAATCAATTTTCCACCAGAGAGTAGCTGAAAAGCGGAAGATTTCATTTGTTTTCCATTTCCACAACACCCCCTATTTCCAGAAGTATCAATTTCTTGTTGAATATGTAAATTTTTAGCTGGCGGACTAATATATGGAATACCTAAACTCAACCCTCTCAAAATAAACAAAACTCCTATAATAATTATGACCAAAGGAATAATCTTGTTAATCTTAGACTTGAAAGGTCCTGAAATGATATTTCCTGCTAAAGTAACAATAGCCAATAAAGGCAAAGTTCCTAAGCCAAAAACAAACATAAACAAAGCCCCAGATGCGACTCCTCCAGTGGCAATAGCACCAGCCAATGCCACATAAACTAAACCACAAGGTAACAATCCATTGAGTAGACCAATCACAAATAAAGAACCCAAAGAACTATTACGTAATAACGGTCCAAGATAAGCCTTAAGCTTATTTACATATCCATAAATATATTTGTCTAATATTCTAGTATTTCGAAATAACACAGGAAATAAGACACTAATTATCATAATAACTCCCATTACAATTGAAATCCAGCTCTGAAATCCACCAAGCCGGATGCCTTCGCCAAGCACACCAAATACAGCTCCCATTGCCGCATAGGTGATAGCTCTGCCAATATTATACAAGAACGTTCCCGCCAACCTACTCCACCACGTTTGATTATTGATGGGCAATGCGACAGCAATTGGACCACACATTCCCACACAGTGAAAAGATCCTAAAAGTCCAAGAATTAATGCAGTGGTAATAAACATAATGCCTAATTAAAAATGATTTCTTCCTCCAGATAATATGGAACAGATTCATGTTCGAAAGTGACTTTAACAATATACCTTCCTTTAAGAAAATAATCGAGTTGGAATGTTTGGGTTCCATTTTCATCTAAATTAATTTCAAAACTTCTGTCGTAATCAAAATCGGAAGGACGAAAGAATAGAATCTGACCTTCTAGCTTTTTTCCAATAAAATACTCTGGGAACTTCACCAAACAATCATTTGAATATATCACACTGAAACCTTGAGCGTATAATCTTGTATTTTCAACTCTTTGCATTTGCTCAGTATGATTCAATCCACGTTCATAATAATCTTCTGAAACCTTATTAATCTTATAATCAAATGATTTAAACACCAATAAAAATACAAAAGCCATCATAGCTAAAATCGCAAGGAAAATTCCAGTACCCCAATTCCATTTAATTTTCATGTAAAATAGTTTTCTGCAAAAATACTTTAATAATCATACCAACTCCTTTATCTCCACATAGATTTTATTGGTATTGCTATTTGTTACTATTTATCTCCAATAAAAGATATCGTTTGCTCCTCTACCATTTCTCCCTCAACAAAAACACCAATTTCTATATCATTATTCTTCTCAGGCAAAATTTTCGGATCAATATATACAAAGAAAATATCCTCATAAATACTAGATGGTTTTATTTTTACATCCCCTCTAATCACATTTATTTCTCCATCGTAAGACAATACTTTCAACTCCACAGCAACCGTATCAATAGTTTTATTAATAATCTTGAAATTATATAGATTACTAATTCTACCTCCTTCTTGTTCTTGATATAACATTCCTGGAGTTCTAAAAATTGAAGTTTCAAGATCTGCTCTACCAAATATGAGTACAGAGAAGAATATCATTAAGCCGACCAATAAAGAAGAATAACCAATCATACGAGGAGTAACCTTGAATTTAGCTCCTTCCACAATTTCTTTCTCCGAAGCGAAACGAATCAAACCTCGAGGTTTTTTCACTTTATCCATAACACCATCGCATGCATCGATACACGCTGTACAATTGATACATTCTAACTGAGAACCATTTCTAATATCAATTCCCGTAGGACATACCTGAACACATTGACCACAATCTATACAATCTCCTTTATCAATTTCATCATTTCTATTTCCACGAGGTTCTCCTCTTTTATAGTCATAACTCACAATGATAGAATTCACATCTAAAAGCACTCCTTGTATTCTTCCATAGGGACACAATATAGAGCAAACCTGTTCTCTGAACCAACTATAAATAAAAAACAATACACCAGAGAATATCAGCATTGCCCCAAAACCAACAATATGCTCAGAAATGGGTTCAGAGGCTATTCTAAATAACTCGTCTACTCCTACTACCCATGACAATAAAGCATTAGCAATAAGAATTGACAAGAAAACAAAAATTCCATTCTTCACTATCCTCTTCCAGACTTTCTCAAAGCTCCAAGGACCATCTTTAAGTTTTCGTTGCTCATTAGCATCCCCATCAATCAAATATTCAACAGGTCTAAATAAAATCTCCATAAAGACAGTTTGTGGGCAAGTCCACCCACACCACAATCTACCATAAACAGCAGTAAACAAAACTATTCCAACCAATAAAGAAATCATCCCTATTGCAAAAAGGTAAGAATCTTGTGGCCAAAAATGCACTCCAAATAGAATAAACTTTCTCTGTATGACATCAAAAAGAAATAATGGATGACCATTCACCTTAATAAATGGCACCAAAAATAAATTAAGAAGCAAGGCCCATCCTACAATACGCCTTCTATTAAAATACCTTCCCTTAGGTTTCTTTGGATGAACAAAAATTCTTTTACCCTGATTATCGATGGTGGATATTGAATCCCTAAAACTGGTTTCTGCCTTATTCTTTTCGCTCATTACTCTAAACTTATTATTCTATAATTGTATATCCAACTCTTCCAATCTCGGCTTTCATCTCATTCACAGATGTTAGCAACGTGTCTACTTTTACTATTACATTTTTCTCAATATGTGAAGCGGTAGACTCAACTACCCCATCAAACTTTAGTAACTGCGTATTAACTGTATTCTCACAACCACTGCAAGTCATACCATCTACAGAAATACTAATTTCTACTAAATCGCCTAAAACTTCTTTTTTGTTAGTTTCACTTTGCCCTGAAAAATGGCACGAAAGAAAAGTAAAAATAGATAAGAACAATAATAATGGAAGGATTTTTTTCATGTTTGTTTATTTTAAGACCTACAAATGTAAAACAATATTTAAAATTTCTCATGCAATATTCAATAATTACTTGCCAGTATCAAACATTTTTGATGGATTTTTCCTTTTCTTTAGGTCTATGCCAAATTATATCTTTGAATATGATCAAAGTTCCAATTTACACAAAAGAAAAATAATCACACATAACTACCCTTACCACCAAATATTCAATACTGACAAAATGACCATAAATAATTATTTGGCGCAAATATTGACATAGATGATCAGATTTTGAACAAGAAAAATATTTTGTAACAAACGTATAGTTTCCAGGCAATTACATTCGAATAGCTTAAACACCTAGCTAATAGAATTAGATATTGTACTGCAATACTGACAATTTTAATGCGATTATGGCAAATAAAAGAAATACCAAAAAACAAGAAAGTAAAGAAAAGCAAGTGAAAAGCGAAGACTTAAACGAGCAAAAAATAGAAGATACAAATACTGAATCCACTGAAGAATCAGTTGATCAAAATACTGAAGAACCAGTATCTTGTGAAGAGGAAATTAAAAATCTTGAAGCACAAATTGCAGAATTAAAAGATAAACATCTTCGTCTATTTTCCGAGTTCGATAATTTCAGAAAAAGAACGACCAAGGAGAGAATCGAACTTTTTAAAACTGCAAATGCTGATTTGATATTAGACTTAATTCCAGTTCTTGATGATTTTGAAAGAGCCCAACAATCTATGGCAGAATCATCTGATGCAGAAGCTATTAAATCGGGTGTTGAGCTAGTCTACAACAAGCTTTATAAAACATTAGAAAAAAGAGGTTTACAATGCATGGATTCAAAAGAAAAAGAGTTTGATACTGATTTTCATGAAGCCATAACTGAAATACCAGCCCCTACTGAGGAATTAAAATCCAAAGTTGTGGATGTAGTTGAAAAAGGATACACATTAAATGATAAAGTAATTAGATACGCAAAAGTAGTTGTAGGAAAATAATTCCAATAAAAGGGTCATCAATATGAGTAAAAGAGATTATTACGAAGTACTGGGTGTAGATAAAAACGCCTCTGAGACTGAAATTAAAAAAGCCTACAGAAAGGTTGCTATTAAATACCATCCAGACAAAAATCCTGATAATCCAAAAGCTGAAGAACAGTTTAAGGAAGCAGCAGAGGCTTATGATGTTTTAAGCAATGGCGATAAAAAAGCTAGATACGACCAATATGGTCATGCTGGCGTGGGTGGTGCAGCTGGAGGAGGTTTCGGTGGTGGAGGAATGAGTATGGATGACATCTTCTCTCATTTTGGCGATATCTTTGGCGGTGGCGGTTTTGGTGGCTTCGGTGGCTTTGGTGGCTCTGGAGGAGGACGCAGAAGAGTCAATAGAGGTTCCAACCTTAGAATTAAGGTAAAACTAACCTTAGAGGAGATTTTAAAAGGTGCAGAAAAGAAAGTACGAGTTAATAAGTATATTTCTTGTGACACTTGTCATGGCAGTGGGGCCGAAGGAAATGGCCGCTCCACTTGTAATACTTGCCATGGAACAGGACAAGTCACCAAAGTAGTGAACTCTTTCCTTGGACAAATGCAAACAGCAACAACTTGCCCACAATGTGGTGGCGAGGGAGAAATTATCACTCACAAGTGCAAAACTTGTCATGGCAATGGAATTATAAAAGGCGAAGAAGTAATCACCTTAAATATTCCGGCAGGTGTTTCTGATGGAATGCAGTTAAGTATGTCAGGTAAAGGAAATGCAGCAGCACGTGGTGGCGTTCCTGGTGACTTAATTATTCTTATCGAAGAAATTGGTCATGAAGACTTGGAAAGAGACGGGATGAATCTTTTACACGATCATTTTATCAGCTTTCCTGATGCTGCTTTAGGAACTTCCATAGAAATCCCAACTTTAGAAGGCAAAGCGAGAGTAAAGATCGCGCCAGGAACTCAACCTGGAAAAGTTTTAAGACTTAAAGGAAAAGGCTTACCAGATGTAAATAGTTATGGCAAAGGTGATTTATTGGTAACTATAAATGTTTGGGTTCCAAAAGAACTACTCGAAGTTGAAAGAGCAGAGCTTCATAAATTGAACCAAAGCAAAAATTTCATCCCAAATCCTGACAATAAAGAAAAGGGATTCTTTAATAGAATGAGAGATTATTTTAGATAATCAACTTTACGAATCTCATAAAAAAAAGCACAATTCTATAAATTAAGAATTGTGCTTTTTTTACATTCAAAAATATTTGTAACTTGTGAGCTGTAAACCAAAATCCGCATCATGCCTTACAAAATCAAATTTAAAAACTCTATTCTATTCCGAGTTGGAGTAAGTATATTCCTACCTGTGTTTATCATTTTTAGCCTCATGTTCTACCTTCTATACAATAACACAGAAGAACTTACAAAAGAAAAATACATCAATCAATTACACGAAATTAATCTGAAGTATGCTGACTATATCACAAACAAGCTGAGTGAGTTGGCCAGCAAAACAAAATTAGTAGCCAAACAAATAGAAACAGGCAAAATATCAATTGAGAATTTCTTAGATATTACCTATGAAATTACCAATTCCGATAAATTAATATATGGATCCGCCATAGCATTAGCCCCCCCAACACCTTCACCAACAACGAATTAGGCTTTTATTACTCCTTCAAAGGAGGTAGTAAAATCAAACAAATAGCATTTGAATCAGAAGAAGATATTGGATATTTTGACTATAGAAATAGTGATATTGAATGGTGGAAAAAACCATCCTCCGAACACCACAGCGGATGGACAAGCCCCTACTTTGATCATGATGCTGGACAAACAGATATGGTTACCTATTACCAACCTTTTTTTAAGAATGGAATATTTCAAGGAATTATAACTGTTGATGTTTCTATTGACTTATTAAAAAATATCCTCCTTTTAAATGAGGAACATTTTGAAGAAAACATTCCAACAGATATTTATTTATTTTCAAATGATAGCACCTTAGTTTATGCAGATAATTCAATTTTAATAGGAAGGAATGTACTCAAAGAATTTAAATCGTATATTCCTGAAAAAGAAATCAATGAAAGAAAGATTATCATTGATGCCATTTCAGGAAAAATTGGCAAACAGAAGTTTTATTCCCAAACCTTGGGTGAAGAACGATTTGCCTTCTATACTCCAATATCTTCTACAAATTGGCATGCCATTGCTGTAATTCCATATAGCTTTATTAAAGAATCCATATTTGAAAAGATGTGGAAAACCATTTTCATATTAATTATAGCTTCAATTGTTATTATGATATTGATATATTTCATCGCAAGAAGTATCACCAAGCCAATTGAAGAACTCAGCTTGGCTAGCCATCTAATAGCCGAAGGGAAATATAATTCTAATTTTCGGATAAAAACTAAAAGTGAATTGGGTCTTTTAGCTAATAGTTTTAACAAAATGAGTTCAAAACTCAAACAAAGAGAGGAAGATCTAATTTTAGCCAATGAAGAATTAAAAGTCTTAGACGATGCAAAAACGAAGTTCTTATTATTGATAAGCCACGAGATAAGAACCCCATTAAATGGAATTATTGGTTTCACCGATATCATAAACGATAGTATTGATGACCCTGAAATCATGGAATTTGGAAGTCTTTTGAAACAATCCGTTAACCGACTAGATGAGTTCTCGAGAAAAGCCCTCGACATCACTCAACTTCAAACAAAATACAATACATTAGATAAATCAAACATCAATGTAGCAAAAACCATTAACAGCATCCTCGATGCAAAAGAGCAAGATATCTCTTTAAAAGGAATTAATGTTATGTCTTCAATGGAAGAAGGTATTATTCACTTTGGAATTCCAGAATACTTCACCGGTATGATAGAAGAGCTCATAGAGAATGCCATTGATCATTCTAAATTTAACAGTGAAGTAAAAATCAAACTCAAGAAAAACGAAAATGGCTTTGCTTCATTCTGCATTAAAAATATTGGAGATATTATTCCAAAAGAAAAATTAAGTTTGGTTTTACAACCCTTTGGTCTTGCTCAAAAACATATAGATCAAAACATTGGATTAGGCTTATATTATGTAAAAACTTATTTAGAAATTCACGATGCTGAGTTTGATATTCAAAGTGATGAAACTGGTACAATTTTTAGTTTTGTACTCATAAGTTAGATAAAATTTTAATGATCGACACCTGGAAATAATTCAATTAATGGATTACATGTTCTAACCCCTAAAATAATAAGATTCACTGCTAAATAATTACTACTTTTGCACTTATTATTTAGAGAAATGACAGATAAAAATATTCAAGAAATTTTTGATAATTTCAAGAAACAAAAAGTACTGATAATAGGCGATGTAATGATTGACAGTTACATTTTTGGTAGTGTGGATAGAATCTCACCTGAAGCACCAGTACCAGTAGTTGCAGTTAAAAAAAGACTAGATAGATTAGGTGGCGCAGCTAATGTGGCACTCAATATAAAAGCCGTTGGGGCAGAGCCTATTTTATGTTCGGTTATTGGGCAGGATCCAAAAGCAGAAACCTTTCTTCAATTACTTAAAAAAAGAGAATTATCGGAGGAGGGTATTATAAAAAGTTCTTCTCGTATCACTACGACTAAATTTCGTGTGATTGGAAACTCAACTCAGATGCTTAGAGTTGACGAGGAAACAGACGAAGAAGTGTCTCAGCAAGAATTATCCGATATTCTGAAAAGAATAGAAGCCATTCTTAAAAACCATAAAATCGATGTCATCATCTTCCAAGATTATGACAAAGGTGTCATCTGTAAAGAACTCATTGAACAAGTCTTAGTCCTTGCTGAAGACATACCAACAGTGGTAGATCCCAAGAAAAGAAATTTCCACCATTTCAAAAACACAAGTTTATTTAAGCCTAATTTGAAAGAATTAAGAGAAGGCATTAATGAATCTTTCGAAGCGCATGAATCTGATAAATTAAAAAACGCTGTAGAAAAAATGCAAGAAGAGTTAAATTGCGATTATTTCTTCACCACACTTTCGGAATATGGAGTCATGATTTCGAAAAAAGAAGATAATGGCAACTATATTCACCATAGTATTCCTGCCCATATTAGAAACATCTCTGATGTATCAGGAGCTGGAGATACAGTGATAAGCTTAACCGCTTTGTGTTTGGCACAAAACCTAAAGGCAGAGGACATTGCAGCCATATCAAACCTGGCTGGTGGTTTGGTTTGCGAACAAGTTGGAGTGGTGCCAATAAACAAGGAAAAACTATATAAAGAACTCAAGAACAGCTTAAAATAATGAAACAAGAAGGAAAGAAAGAGCAAGTTAGAAATATGTTCAATAGCATAGCAGGAAAGTATGATTTCTTGAATCATTTTTTATCTATGGGGATAGACATTTACTGGAGAAATCAATTGGTGAAAAAATTAAAAAAAAATCATCCTAGCCAAGTATTAGATATTGCCACAGGTACTGGTGACTTAGCCATAACTATATCAAAAGCACTTCCTCAAGCTTCCATTATTGGTGCTGACATTTCCGAAAACATGCTGGAAGTTGGAAAACAAAAGGTTTTAAAGAAAAAGCTAAGCGATAGAATAAAAATGGAATTAGGAGATTCGGAAAAGCTCAAGTATAATGATGGTTTTTTCGATGCTGTAACCGTGGCTTTTGGTGTAAGAAACTATGAAGACTTAAACAAGGGATTAAAAGAGATGAACAGAGTTACCAAAACTAATGGTAGCGTTTATATTCTTGAATTTAGCAAACCAACTGCTTTTCCAATAAAACAAATTTATAATTTTTACTTTTCTTCCATCCTTCCTCTTTTGGGAAAAAGCGTATCCAAAGACGATGCTGCTTATTCTTATTTACCCGAATCAGTGCAGAAATTTCCTGACGGTACTCATTTCCTAAAACATTTATCAAATGCGGGATATCAAGATGTTAAGCAAGTAAAACTCACCTTTGGAATTTGCAGTTTGTACATGGGAAAAAAAAACGACTAAAGAAGGGATTCAAATTTATCGAAAAAAATATTTACTGGCACGTATAATACTCAAATAAAATGCAGACTTTTGGCGAAAATTCAGTTATAAAATCTCGAATTTCTTACAATAATACATCTCTATAAGCGTTTAAATAAAATTGAAAAACAAACTACACATATCACTTATATTAGTCCTAGGCTTTATCATACTATCATCTAGTGTTTGGTCACAATCTAGAACAATTCCCAATCAACCTCGTTTTGATAAAAAGAAATATCATTTTGGGTTTTATCTAGGTGCCAATCAAATGTTGTATAATATAAAAATGAAACCTGGATTTACTAATTTCACCTATTACCAAGAACAAGTTCCTGAAATAAATGCCGATTCGGCATATATGAGAAATGTGGAACCAAGTACTCAATTAGGTTTTACTATTGGAATTGTTTCAGATTTACGTTTAGGAAAATATTTTAACCTTCGTTTCACTCCTGAATTACTTTTTAGTGAACGTAACTTGAGCTATACCATGCTCAAATATTACAGAAGCGTTCCTCAATTAGTCGAAATTGAAAAGAAAGTTCCTTCTACTCATTTAAACTTTCCATTCTATTTAAAATACAAAGGAGTGCGGCTACACAATGCTCGCCCTTATGTTTTTATTGGAGTTAAATTTGTAATGGATTTAGCAGCTCAAGCAGGAAAAGAAGAAGATGTTACTGAGCAAGAAGTAGTTGTAAAGCTATACAGATCAGATATAGCTTTTGAGGCTGGTGTCGGTTTTGATTTCTACTTTAACTGGTTTAAAATGGGAACTGAACTTAGAATGAGTTATGGAATGAATAACATTCTTAAGAATGAAGATAATATCTATACAGACCCCATAGAATCTATTCACTCCAAGATATTCCAATTGATTTTCACCTTTGAATAATCTCCTATGCGAAAAGAATTAGAACTTGTTTTACTGCCCCAACAGGCAGCAAACAACGAAGAAATCAAACTAGTGGTTGCTAAAAAGCTTCACTTAAAACCCTCTAGCATTCAATATATCAATCATTTAAGACGATCTATTGATGCACGATCCAGAATAGTTAAAGTAAGACTTAAGGTGGAAGTTTTTGTGAATGAGAAACCTGCAGAAACCCAGAAGAAATACCTATGGAAAGATGTGAGTTCTAGTAAAGAAGTAATAGTTGTAGGAGCTGGTCCTGCAGGATTATTTGCGGCATTGGGTTTAATTGAACGAGGATTAAAACCCATCATTCTGGAGCGCGGAAAGAAAATTGGAGATCGAAAAAAAGACATTGCTCAACTCTATAAAACACATCAGGTCAATACAGAATCAAATTATTGTTTTGGAGAAGGTGGAGCTGGAACTTATTCTGATGGTAAATTATATACAAGAAGTTCAAAGAGGGGAAATGTTAAAAAAATATTAGAGATTTTTGTTGACCACGGAGCTGATCCTGATATTCTAGTGGATGCTCACCCCCATTTAGGAACCAATAAACTATTAGGCCTAGTCACTAGTCTAAGAAATACTATTCTTGAAGCTGGTGGAGAAGTCCACTTCGAAACAAAAGTTAATGATTTCATGCTTCATGATCAGAAAATCATTGGCGTGGTGGATGCTAATGGAAAAGAATACAGAGGTATAGCCACTATTCTCGCTAGTGGGCATAGCGCTAGAGATATCTATTATTTACTAAACGATAAAGGAATTTTAATTGAACGCAAAGATTTTGCTGCAGGTGTTAGAATTGAACATCCTCAAAAGATTATCAATAGTATTCAGTATCATACTTCAGAAATAGATCCTCTATTACCCACTGCATCATATAGCTTAGTTACCCAAGTAGAAAAAAAAGGTATTTTTAGCTTCTGTATGTGCCCTGGAGGAATTATTGTACCTTCTGCTACTGCTAGCGATGAGGTAGTTGTAAATGGAATGAGTAATGCCATGAGAAACTCACCTTATGCTAACTCTGGAATTGTGGTGACCATCAATCAAGATGAATTAACAAAATACCATAAACATGGAGTGTTTGCTGGATTGGAATTCCAAAGAGATTTAGAAAGAATGGCACATGTGGCTGGTGGAAGAAGCCAAAAAGCACCTGCACAAAGAATGGTAGATTATGTGGCTAAAAAAATGAGTTCTGATTTACCCTCAACGAGTTATATTCCCGGAATATCCAATGCACCCATGCACGAATTACTACCTTCAGAAATTAACGAACCACTAAGAAAAGCATTTGGTGATTTTGGTAAAAAGATGAAAGGATATTATACTGAAGAGGCTATTATTTTAGGCGTGGAATCAAGAACCTCCTCTCCTATTCGAATTCCACGAGACAAGGAGAGCATGGAGCATGTTCAAATCTCTAACCTTTACCCCTGTGGAGAAGGTGCAGGTTATGCTGGGGGAATAGTGAGTAGCGCTATGGATGGCGAAAATGCTGCCGAGAAAATAGCACAAAAATTATAGCCTACATTCCTGGAAGACGTGGGAAATTCTTCAACTTAGATTGCCGGTAATAAAAGCCCCAAAACTGTTTCATCCAATGACCTATGATTGGAAGAGGAAGCATAAGCTCACTATTCTCTTTACGCATTACAAAAGCGGCACCATCTCCCGAATCCATCACGCAAATAATATTAAGGTGCTTGGTATAACTTTCTCTTTCCTTTTTTCCTCTAAAGGTATAATCAATATTTTTTGCTGCGACCTTACCCATCACTTCGGCAAGGTGACCTTGTTTAGCTGCCCATTTTGGTCCAATTAAAGTAGCCACATCTCCAACTGCAAATACATTTGCCTTTCCCTCTACTTGACATTGCTGATTGGTTCTGATAAATCCCACTTCACTTAATGGCAGGTCAGAACTTTCCAAAACTTGGTGCCCGCTACCACCAGGAATAAAAATGATTAAATCGCTCTTTAAAACAGAATCATCTTCAAAGTGAATTTCAGATTGACCAAAACGAGCAATCTTTTTGCCTTTGTGAACTTGTATCTTATAATAATCAAAAAAGGAATCCATCTTTTGATATGCCTTTTCTCCCATCTTTCGACCAGGCTCTGCCATTGGAGCAAAAAAATGAAGATCAAACTGTTCGCGTAATTTTAGTTTTTTTAGATAATGACTAAAGTTAAATAGCATTTCAAAAGCTGGACCTCCTCTTACCGCCGTTGCTGTTGGATCTTTTGGATTCCCCCCAAACCCTATTGCGATACTCCCTCTACCTTGTTGAACCAATTTTTCTAGTTCCTCTTTAATAATTCCAGCCTCCTTTGGTTGTCCACAAATACTATGTGTATGCTCTAAGCCTTTCATCTTCATCTTACTCATACCTATGGCCACTACTAAATACTCATAGCAAATTTCAGAAGATGATAGTTTTACTCTATTTTCAGAGGATATTATATGTTCTACATCATCTATCACTAATGAAAAGCCATGTTTTTTTGACAAAGTCTTCAAGCTTAACTTCACATGATTAAAGCTTTTTTTCTTTACTGGAATCCAAATAGAAATGGGATAAACGAATAAATAATCACGATTACTTACCAAAGTGACTTGATGACCAAGTTTTCTTAGTTGTATTGCAGATTCCACTCCAGCAAAACCTCCACCTAGCACCAAAACATGAGTATTCTCTTTCATAAGACGAATTTATTTGATAGGCGCAAATATATTGAATATTTACAGTTCTTTGTGTTTATAGCGTAAAGTTAAGATATATTTGGGAAGACAAGAGCAATTATTAGTAGATACTGATCAAATTAAAGCTGATTTTCAATAAATTCCAAAATCATTTGAGTGGCTCCAATATTTGACTCTACATACTGCTTGGATTGCAATGCGATAGTATTCCATTTCTCCACATCATCTAGCAATACTGAAACTGCTTGATTAAGCTCAGCAGCATCATGAACTACATTTACAACACCCAGCCTTAACAAATCTTTCGCTTCTTGGAATTTCTGATAATTTGGACCAATAAAAATGGGCATCCCGAATGTTGCGGCCTCCAATGTATTATGAATACCTACACCAAACCCACCACCAATCATGGCGAAATTTGCATATTGATATAAGGAAGATAGCATTCCCATGTTATCGATGATTAGAACAGGGATTTCTTTGAGTGAAGCATCTTTAGCTTTTGAATATCTAATAGAATTAGGGAATAATTCTTCTATCTGTTGAATGTGGTTTTCATCAATTAAGTGGGGGGCAATAATTATTTTCAAGCCAGGTTGTTGAACATGTAACCCTTTAATAATCTGCTCATCTGGCGACCAAGTACTTCCACCAAGAAATAATTTCCGATCATTTTTAAACTCTTCTACAATAGCATTAGCTTCAACTTTAGCTGTGATTTCAGCAACTCTATCAAAACGTGTATCACCACTTTTACTCACGCTATCTATTCCACTTTTTTTCAATAACTGAACTGAATCTTCATTTTGAACGAAGAAATGTTCCACATTCTTTAAATGATTTAAAAACCATCCTCCATAAAACTTAAAGAAAGGCTGTTTTGGCCGAAATATTCCACTAATAAAAATCTGAGGAATCTCTGCATTATTCAACTCGTTCATATAATTATACCAATACTCATACTTAATAAAAACTGCTATTTGAGGGGTGACGAGTTTAACGAATTGACGAGCATTTGAGACCGTATCTTCTGGTAAATAATAGATATAATCTGCAAGCGGATAATCTTTCCTGATTTCGTAGCCCGACGGAGAGAAAAAAGTAAGAAATATTTTAAGCTCAGGATATTTTTGTTTTAAAGATTCAATTAAAGGACGACCTTGCTCAAACTCCCCTAATGAGGCACTATGAATCCAAACAATATTGGAATCATTATTCTTTAAATCATTTTCTATTCTTGATAAAACATCTTTCCTTCCAATAAGCCACAACTTTGCTTTAGCATTCCACAATGAAGCAAGACGAATTAACAAACCGTAAAAGAAAACTCCGAAAGAATAAATAACTCTCATATATGAATATTAAAAAAGCAAAACGGCTTCAAAATTAAAGAATAATGATTAGAGAGCAGAAAAGCACTAAAAATAATACATGGCTTTTGGTGCCCGACCATATAGAGGAATCATCCAACTTAATTTTATGCCAAATAATAGATCTACACGTTTTTTAGAATCACCTCCCATGGTATCAAAATTATATCTTTTCATGGTGGTGAAGGCTTCCTGAACTTCAACTGCAGCTTTAAAATTCCACAGACGAGCATCAGCCAAATATAATAAACCCAAAGATTGACTCAATATAATTCCCTCAGAAAAGCGATCATATCCTTTTTTATAATCACCACCAAGCTGAGGAGCATTATTACCTTCCACATCCCAGCGTATTTTATGCTGCATATACCCCAATCCAAAATTAAAAACGATTCCTGAATTTGGATTGATATTAAAAGCAGGAATAATCTTACCCACTTTTGCTAAAGTAGAAAAACCTCTTTCCATAGGCCTAACATTAGTAAATGTACCATCTAACCCTATGACGAAACTCTGGTCTCCAGTAATCTGCTCAATTATTTCACCAGCCTTCTTCACATCATTTCCAAAAACAAAACTGGCTTCCAATCCCCATAACCAATTTTTATTGGTTTTATAAGTAAATTCCGGACCAATAACAGAATTGTGACCATAATCTTCAGCCATATCCCCACCTGGTATTTGATAGGCATAATTCACCTGTAATATAAAAGTAGAGATGGTAGAATCGGAAACGCTTCCTTGGGCATGAGCATATTGAGAAACTATACCACTCAATACAAAAATTAAAACTAACTTAAAAAATACTCTTTGTAACATGATTATTTGCTGTTTAAGGCAGCAAAGATAGACATTTGAGCGAATTGAAATAGGTGAAAATCTTAAAGAGTATTAATTGTGAAAAATAAAACACCAATATGATGGAATTCCATATCTTTGCGTTCAATATCAAAAAATGAATATCATGATTATTGTATCTTAAAAATCACTGACAATCAGATATATGATAATAATATGCAATTAATAATATGATTTAATATAAAAATATAAACATATGAAAATTCCAATGGTCGACCTACAAGGTCAATATCAAAGGTTAAAAACCGAAATTGATACCGAAATTCATAAAGTATTAGACACATCTTCATATATTAATGGTCCAGTGGTTCATGAATTTGCTCGTGATTTAGAGAAATATCTTGGTGTTAAACATGTCATTCCTTGTGCTAATGGAACAGATGCATTGCAAGTAGCTATGATGGGACTTGGACTAAAGCCAGGTGATGAAGTTATTACCACCTCATTTACTTTTATTGCAACAGCAGAAGTTATTGCTTTATTAGGATTGACTCCTGTATTGGTTGATGTTTTAGAGGATACTATGAATATCGATCCTGTAGCTATTAAAAATGCCATCACTGATAATACCAAAGCTATTGTTCCTGTTCATTTGTTCGGCCAATGTGCCAATATGGATGAGATTTTAACTATCGCTAAAGAGAACAATCTATTTGTTATTGAGGATAATGCTCAAGCTATTGGTGCCAACTATACTTTTGCCGATGGAACAACTAAAAAAGCTGGATCTATAGGTGATGTGGGTTGTACAAGCTTCTTCCCATCAAAAAACTTAGGTGCTTATGGTGATGGTGGAGCCATCTTCACCAATAATGATGAGCTGGCTGAACAATTGAAAGTGATAGTAAATCATGGAATGACCGTAAGGTATTACCACGACTATGTTGGAGTAAACTCTAGATTAGACAGTATGCAAGCGGCAGTTTTAAAAGTAAAACTAGCCCACCTTGACGATTTTGCAAAAGCTAGAAACTATGCGGCTAATTATTATAATGAAGCTTTCGCCAGTTGCGAAAACATTATTACTCCAGTTACTGCCGATTTTACCGATCATGTATTCCACCAGTATACTATGAAATTAGTTGATGTGGATCGCGATGGTTTACAAAAACACTTAATGGATAAAGGAATAGCAAATGCAGTATATTATCCTGTAGCTCTACACATGCAAAAAGCATATCAAGATGACAGATATAAAGAAGGTGACTTCCCAGTGACTGAAAAACTTCAGCAGCAAGTCCTATCACTTCCTATGCATACTGAATTCACAGAAGAACAACTAAAATATGTTTGTGATGCTGTTTTAGAATTCATCCAAAAATAATAGAGATATAAATTCATTAAAGTGCATATTGATGAATAATTGATATGCACTTTTTTCATGTTTTCAAATTGACTACACAAACTCAATTACCAATTCAATGAAAAACTTTTTAGCTTATTTAGCCGTTATTGGTTCCATGTTCTTTTGGGCCTTAAGTTTTATTTGGTCCAAGAGCGCCTTGGAAATCTATAACCCATTAACCATTTTAAGTTTTAGACTTATTTTGGCTTCTGGATTATTGATGGGTTTTTCTAAACTGATTGGGAAATTGAACAAAATTGAAAAGAGCGATTGGAAATACATTATCCTTTTAAGTTTTTTTGAACCCTTCTTGTATTTTATTGGAGAAACCTATGGCCTTCAACGCGTTTCTCCTACAATTGCAGCCGTGATTATTGCTACCATCCCCTTATTCTTGCCTTATGTGGCTTGGTATTTCTTTAAAGAACAAATTACTAAATATAAGATCTACGGAACTCTTTTAAGCTTTATTGGTGTTATCCTAGTTATTGTAAATACCAATATGGAACTCAATGCTGATTTTTGGGGAGTGATGTTGCTGATGTTGGCCGTATTTTCCGCAATTGGGTATACAGCAGTACTTAATAAACTATCCCACAAATACAACTCTTTCACCATTGTTGGTTATCAAAGTTTCTTTGGGCTTCTAGGTTTTGCCCCTTTGTTCTTCTTTATTGAGTTGCCAACATTTTCAGAAACCGGATGGGTTTGGGAAGGCCTTCAACCCATTTTTCTCTTGGGAATATTTGGTTCTATTATTGCTTTTGTATTATTTACGCATAGTATTAAAATACTTGGTGTAACCAGAAGTGGAGTGTTTACCAATGGGATACCCGTACTCACTAGTATTTTTTCCTTTATTCTATTGGGAGAGCGACTTTTTACCATAAATTATATAGGAATTTTAATTGTGGTGGCAGGCCTTTTCCTGTCGCAAATAAAGAGCAAACAGTAGTTACGATATCGCTATATTATCTTTATCATAAACCACTAAAATATTTTATTTTTAAATATTTCTCTTTTAAAAAGTACTTGGGTACTATGACACTATTATGAATACTATGAGCTGAAATTTGGTAATTAGGCCAATAACATCTATATTTATAGGGTTATTGACATGGGCTATTATGGAAAATCAGATAGGAAAATTAAAAGCTAGAATTAAAGAGTTAGAATTACAACTAAAAGCTGAAAAATCAAAGTCTTTGAAAGCTGAAAAGCACTCTGCTTTTCACAATAACCGGGCTCAGTTTATTACTAATAACTCTGGTCATATTTATCAATACAATTCCTCGTTTATTTCCATATTGGATTCTTCCACCGAAGCTGGAACCGAAACAGATTTAGTTTTAGATTTTCAGAAACAAAATCAAGATATTTTAGGTAACCTACAAAGCTCTATTCCTAAAACCTTTGAATTTGCTTTTAAGAACTCCTCAAAAGACATTATAAAAACAAATTATGGCATCCAAAAACTGAATCAATTAAACAAGGAAAATACGATTTACCAATTTACAGAAATTGATAATGATGCAAAAACAAGTCATTCAGAACCAGGTGAGTTAAAAGCAACAAAAAGTAGATTAGAAGAAAGTGAAGAAAAATATAGACTATTACACCAAAGCTCGGCTTTTGGGGTAGGCTACTATTCTAAAGATGGAATAGTTATTTCCTATAATGATATAGCTGCTAAAAATATGGGAGGAAAAAGTGAGGATTTTGAAGGAAAATCATTTCTTGAAATCTTCCCGAAAGAACATGCTGAGGAATACACCAAAAGATTCAAACATGCTCTTCAATATAATGATTCAAAAGAATATGTAGATCATATAAAGCTCCCTAATGCCTCTTTCTGGTTTAAAAGTATTTACACTTGCATATATAATAGCAAAAATGAATTAATGGGTGTTCAAATTATATCTGATGACATCACTAAAAGCAAAACACTAGAAAACCAATATAGGACCATAAACAATTCGATAGAAAACTCCCTAAATGGTTATCATATTGTAAATGAAAAAGGGGAGTTTGTCTATGCAAATAAAGAGTATTTAAAGAGGTGGGGATATCATTCCTTAGATGAATTATTGCTATCTAACCCTAAGGATCATTGTTTCAACCCAGAACTTCCAAAGCAAATTATTGATGAAGTAAACAAAAATGGAAGTCTAGAAATAGAGTTTTTAGCCAAAAGAAAAGATGGAAGCACATTCGATGTATTAATGAGTATAATAAAAGAAATTGATGTAAATGGTGATAATATTTACCTAAGCACCTCTCTAGATATCACACAATTAAATTTAAATAATACTATTTTAAAAGAAAACGAAGAAAAATTCAGAAACTTTGTGGATTACTCTTCAGAAGGAGTAGCTATTGTTGACAATAACGGAAAGATAACTTTCATTAACAAAGAGTTTGAAAATATTTTTGGAGTAACCAGCAGCGAAACTAAAGGACTACACGCATGGGATTTAATGTTAAAAATGTCAAACCTTAAGAAGGAAATCCCAAACACAAAGGAAAGCTTAAAAAAAAGCATACTCGGCATACTCACTAAAAAAGAACATGTTATTTTAGATAAAAACTTCACTACTATTATTCAGGCAAAAACGAAGAAAAAGAAAGATATTATTGAAACGATATTTACTTTTGATACTTCCAAAGGGAAACAATTGGGTATCATTATTACCGATATCACAGAAATTAAAAACGCTGAAAAAGAGATTATCTCCGCCTACAACTTACTCCAAGATACAGAAAGAATCAGCAAGTCTGGTAGCTGGACCTATGAGCCCAAAACAGGAAAAAATCATTGGTCGAAAGGGGCCTATGATATACGAGATGTTCATTATGAAAAGAATACTGACTTAGATATCTTTAAAAAACACATTCACCCTGACGACAGTGAGGAATATTTCGAAACATTCAATCGGAATTTAAAGTCTACTGAGGAATCTTTCCAGCAAAAATTCAGGCTCATTACTGAAAACGGAATCACAAAAATTATTTCTGCTAATTATAAAGTAAAAAGAGATGTGAAAGGGGAAGCTATTTTAGTAGTTGGGATTGATAAGGATATCACCGAACTAGAATTAGCCGCTAAATCAATAAAAGAGCAAGAAGAAAGATACAAAACCTTGTCTGCAGCTACATTTGAATCTATTCTCATATCTGAAAATGGCATGTGTATTGACCAAAATGAAACTGCAAGAAAAACGTTTGGTTATTCTGATAAAGAAGCTATTGGCAAAAACGCCATCGAATGGATAGCACCTGAATACAGAGAGCTCATTATCAACAAGCTAAAAACAGAAAACCTTCAACCATATCAAACCACAGCACAAAGAAAAGACAAAAGTAAATTCCACTGCGAAGTACAAGAAAGAATTCTTTATAAAAATGATAGAAAGCTAAAATTCACCGCAATAAAGGATATAAGCTCTAGAGTTTCCACTGAAAAAGCACTATTTAAAAGTGAGGAACGTTTTAACCTGGCCATGGAAGCTACTCACGATGGATTATTTGATTGGAACTTGATAACTAATGAAATATATTACTCCCCTGGTTGGAAACGCATGCTAGGTTATGAGGATTCTGAATTGGAAAACACCTTCAAAACATGGGAAGATTTAACTCATCCTGATGATATTAAGCGCTCATGGAAAATGCTTGACAAACATATCAAAGGTGAAATACCTCGATTTGAAGTTGAATTTCGCATGAAGCATAAAAAGGGTCATTGGGTGGATATTTTAGCACGTGCAAAGGTTACTGTAAATAAAGAAAATAAACCAATCAGAATTATTGGAACGCATATTGACCTTACTGATATTAAAAAAGCGGAGCAGCTATTACAGTTTCAAAAACAAATATCAAAACAATACTTGGAAATTGCTGGGGTCATGTTTATTGCATTAGATATAAATCAAAATGTTGTTCTAGTCAATCAAAAAGGATGTGATATTTTAGGATATAAAGAAGAAGAAATTATTGGTAAAAACTGGTTCGACCATTTCATACCTCAACATAATATCGATCAAGTAAAAAGTGTATTTAATGAAGCTTTAGAAGATGAAACAAATCTCATTGAATATTTTGAAAACCCCATAATTAGAAAAGATGGAGAAAAAAGAATCATTGCTTGGTATAATGCTACCCTTAGGGATGAAAATGGGAAAGCAATACGATTCGTTTCCTCTGGTGCTGACATCACAGAACGAGTAAGCACCCAAAAAGCTTTAAGTGAAAGTGAAGAAACATTGCGATTGGCTTTAGACTCCAGCAAACAAGGCATTTATGACTTCAACATACAAACTGGTGAAATTAAAGTAAGTGACAGCTACATCATCATGATAGGTCATAACCCGAAAACATTTATTGAAACTAATGAAAAATGGACCAACAGATTGCATCCGAATGATGTTAATCATGTTTTGAAAAACTATTCCGATTATATAGAAGGTAAAATTCCAGCTTATCGTATTGAATTTCGAATTAAAACAAAACAAGGAAAATGGAAGTGGATACTTTCCATGGGTAGTATAGTAGAATATACAGAAGATGGAAAACCACTCAGAATGCTTGGAACTCATACAGATATTGATAAGATTAAAAAAACACAATTGGCATTACAACAGAGCGAAGAAAAATACCGCGCCATGTATGATAATGCCCCGTTAGGCTATCAATCCCTTGACAAAAATGGAGATTTATTGGATGTAAACCCCACTTGGACAAAAATACTAGGCTATAAAAAAGAAGAAGTTATCGGTAAGCATTTTGGATCTTTTCTACATCCAAGTCAAGTTGAACTTTTTAAAGAAAGATTCCCCAAATTCAAAGCTTTGGGGAATGTAAACAATGTGCTTTTCAAGATGGTTAAAAAGGATGGGACCGAAATAGACGTTTCTTATGAAGGCTGCGCTGGATATACACCCGATGGCCAATTCAAACAAACCTATTGCACGTTTAAAGAAATAACTGAGGAAGTAAAAGCTAAAGAAGCCTTAATAAAAGCAAAAGAAAATGCTGAAAGAAGCGACCATTATTCTAAAATCATTGCTAAACTCGCAAAAGAAATTATCAATAGTGATCTTTCAATAGAAGTTATTGCAAAATTAACCTATGACTACGCATTATCTTTAACCAAGAGCAAATATGGGTTTGTTTCTTCTATCGATCCTGAAACAGGAGACAATATTGCCCACACTTTAAGTGAAATGATGAAACACATGTGTAATGTTGAAAATAGTTCTATCATTTTCCCAAAAAGAGCTGAGGGCTATCCTTCACTTTGGGGTCATGCGCTAAATACACAAAAAGCATTTTACAGTAACAAACCTAACATTCATCCAAAATCACAAGGCATTCCAAAAGGCCATATACCATTAGAAAACTTTCTATCGGTTCCTGTAATGATTAAAAACAAACTGGTTGGCCAAATCGCCTTAGCAAATAAAGAAGAAGGATACAGCAATGAAGATATAAAAGTAATCAAGGAAATTGGGTATTTATATGGCTTAGCTATATATAGAAAACAAACCGAGACTGAGCTGATCCAAGCTAAAGAAAAGGCTGAAGAAAGCGACCAATTAAAATCTTCATTTTTGGCCAATATGAGTCATGAAATCAGAACTCCAATGAATGGGATATTAGGTTTTGCTGACCTCCTCAAAGAGCCAGGGATAGAAGAAAATGAACGAGAAAAATTTTTAGGGATTATCCAAAAAAGTGGTCATAGATTACTCAGTATCATCAACGACTTAATTGATATTTCTAAAATAGAAGCTGAACAAATGGAAGTATTTAATGAGGATACTGAAATAAACAAACAAATTGAATACTTGTACACTTTCTTCAAACCGGAAGCCGAAAAGAAAAAAATTGAATTAACTTGCTATACCGCATTACCTGATATGGAAGCCACCATACATTCAGATCGAGAGAAAATTTATGCCATCCTCACCAATCTGATTAAAAATGCAATAAAATATACCAAGCAAGGAAAAATAGAATTCGGGTATATAAAAATTGAGAACCACTTAGAGTTCTATGTAAAAGACACAGGTATAGGCATTCAACATTCTAAGTTAGATAACATATTCGACCGATTTGTACAGGCAAATTTAACAAACGCTACAGAATATGAAGGTGCAGGACTAGGTTTAGCTATTACCAAAGCTTATGTAGAACTACTGGGAGGAAATATTTGGTTAGAATCGAAAGTTGATAAAGGCTCTACTTTTACATTCACTTTACCAATTGAAAAAAGGAATGCATAGCTTATAAAGATGACCAATTAATTTAGGGTTTCCCAGGGAAATGGTCCACAAACTTCACTTTAATATCTGGGAAGTTATCTACTATTTGAACCTTAACATCTGGAAAATTTTCCACCACTCTCCATTCCCCACAATCATCAGGGAAGTTCTCTACCATCTTAACTTTAAGATCTGGGAAATTGTCTACGATCTTTATCTTAATATCAGGGAAATTATCCACGAATTTAATCTTCCCATGCAATGGAAAACCTTTATAGGTGCAGTTTTCGAAATCTATCTTCTCATCTCCACTATTAAGCTCAGGAACATCACAGCTTTCTTTACCATCTTCAGGTACACAATCGGCTGGAGTAAAACCAATAGCCATGAAAATTAATAAAGATAATGTAAAGGAAATCAAGTATTTTAATCGCTTCATGTCACAAAAATAGAAAAATCTTCTGCAATTATTAAAGATTAACAAAGTCTTTTCAGAAATTAGCCTCCTCAAAATGATAAATCCGTATCTTAGATAAATATTACGAATTCAGAATTATACACTATGAAAGAGCTAAAGCAAATAAAAATATATTGTGAAAATAAAGAAGTAGAGAAAAACTATCCCATTGGAACTACTTTATTAGAAATCCTTGAAAAAGAAAAACCAAAGACAAAATACCCCATTCTTGGCGCTATGCTCAATAATAGTTTGAAAGAATTGGACTATGCCATATACAAACCCAAAAGAGTTCGATTTATCGACTATACACATCCCGATGGCAAGAGAATGTATATGCGTTCCCTGTCTTTTATTTTATTTAAAGCGGTGCGGGACATGTTTCCCGAAGCCAAATTAAAAATTAAGCACTCTGTATCCAATGGCTTCTATTGCAAACTCGAAGGTATCGATGAAGAATCTAACTATAAAGACATTACTGCCCAACTAAAATTAGAAATGCAGAAAACAGTTGCTGCTGATTTTAGTTTTAACCGGGAGGAAATCCCTACTGAAGATGCCATCAAGATATTTGAAGAGTATAAATTGTATGACAAATGCGAACTCATTAAAACTCGTCAACAATTCTACAGTTCCGTTTATCAAATGGATGGGGTCGTTAATTATTTTTATGGATATTTAGTTCCCTCCACCTCCTATATTCAAGTATTCGATTTACTGGCTTATCACGATGGAATGCTTTTATTACCGCCAAAAACAGAAAATCCGAACGAACTGGAGGAGGTTATCAATCAACCCAAACTCTTCGAAGCTTTCAGCGAATTTAAGGATTGGGTAAACATTATTGGAATTCCAAACGTAGGGCAGTTAAACACAGCTACACAAGAAAAAAAGGTTGGACAAGTCATTAAAATATCTGAAGCACTGCAAGAAAAAAAAATAGCCAGTATAGCTGAAAGGGTAGGAAAGAGAAGACAAGACCTAAAACTCATACTTATCTCAGGCCCGTCTTCTTCTGGGAAAACTACATTTGCTAAACGACTCTCTATTCAACTCAATGTCATAGGCATCGATCCTATTGTTCTTTCTATGGACAATTATTTTGTGGAAAGAGAGTTGACTCCAAAAGATGAAAATGGTGAACTCGATTTTGAAAACCCTCATGCTTTAGATATCAAACTCTTCAACAATAATCTTTTGGATTTGTTTGACGGAAAAGAAATAGACCTTCCTAAATTTTCTTTTGCAACAGGCAAAAAATTCTACGATGGTTCCAAACTTAAATTAAAAGAAAATAGCATTCTATTGGTTGAAGGTATCCATGGCTTAAATCCCATGCTATCCGAAATGATTCCTAACAATCGAAAATTTAAAATATACGTATCGGCTTTAACACCTTTAAGTATCGATTCTACCAACAGAATACCTACCACAGATAACAGACTAATCAGAAGAATTGTAAGAGACCATAATTACCGAAATTACTCAGCATTAGACACCCTTCAACGATGGGCAAGCGTTAGAAATGGTGAAGAAACCCATATTTTTCCATTCCAGGAAGAAGCCGATGTAATGTTTAATACCGCTTTATTATACGAATTGGGGGTGCTAAAAATATGGGCAGAACCTATTTTAAGAGCCGTACCCCCAGTAGTTCCAGAATACTCCGAAGCCAGAAGGCTTTTAAAGTTCCTATCCTATATTAAACCTATTTTCACTAAAGAGATCCCTCCTACTTCAATACTTAGAGAGTTTCTGGATGGGAGTAGCTTTAGTTATTCTTAATTTGTTAATTTATGAGTCTTTTTTTAAGTTTTAAAACCATTTGAGTTCGAGACTTAATGACCCATATTTTTTATTACTTTTGCATCCCTTTTTATGATGCAAGAAATAATAACATATATAGTCCCCGTATTAGTACTCATGGATATTTTCTTTTTATCCATAGCCGGAGGTGTAACACTTCATCCATACAAATGGACGGAAACTATTAAAATCAGTTTGATTTTTTCAATTGTAAATGGTCTAGCTGCTGTTATTGCATTTGGATTTTCTTTTTTAATCAGCCCATTAATCTCTGACTTTTCAAATATTGCGGGTCAATTATTTATAGCTTTTGTGGCAGTTCGAATGATGACCGATGCCAAAAAGATAAAAAATGAAGAACGAACTTTTCTAGTGGAAGACAACAAGATAGTTTGGTCATTGGCTTTGGCCTCCTCATTTAGTATATTTCTTGTATTTCTAGGATTAGGTTTTCTAGGACTAGATAGTAATGCTCCAATTATTATTTTATTCACTGCCTCACTCCTCCTCAGTCAAATGGGATTGTTTTTTGGTAGTCATTATAAGCCAGTAAGGCTTGGAAGAAGCAGTAAACTAGCCGGAGGATTCTTAATATTAGTGATTACGATTCTAAATTTCATCATATGAAAAAAACATACTTTTTAGTAACGATTAGTTACTTGTTTTCAATATTTGCTATCGCTCAAATACCTTCAGGTTATTACGATGATGCCCAAGGTCTTACAGGGGAAAACCTAAAAACGGAGCTTTACAATATCATCAAAGACCATAATATTCAGTCTTATGGCTCTTTATGGGACCATTATTATACTACAGACGACAAACCCAATGGAAAGGTTTGGGATATGTATTCCGACGTTCCTGATGGCACTCCTCCTTATGAATATACTTTTGGTACTAACCAATGTGGAAACTATAATAGTGAAAACGATTGCTATAATAGAGAGCATTCATTTCCTAAAAGTTGGTTTGATGATTCAAGTCCAATGGTTACCGACATTATTCACATTGTGCCTACCGATGGTTATGTGAATGGTAAAAGAGGAAATTTACCTTACGGAGAAACCAATAGCCCAAGCTGGACAAGTATGAATGGCTCCAAAGTAGGAAGCTGCAGCGTATCAGGATTTAACGGAACCATATTTGAACCCATTGATGCTTACAAAGGAGACTTTGCCCGAATTTATTTCTACATGGCCACTCGATACGAAAACCTCATTGCAAGTTGGGAGAATAATTCTGCAAGTTCTGATGATGCACTAAATGGAACCTCCTACCCTTGCTACGAAGAATGGTATTTAAATATGCTTTTAGAATGGCATAGAAACGACCCGGTGAGCCAAAAAGAAGTGGATAGAAATAATGACATCTATGGTATTCAAGACAATAGAAATCCTTTTGTCGATAGACCTTATTATGTAGATCAGATTTGGGATCCAGAAAATGCAGTTTCTGATCTTTCAATTGATGAAATCATGAATATCTATATTGGAGGTAACGGAAACACGCTAAAGTTAAATACGTTAGAAGCAACTCACGAAACATTCCAATTGAAACTATTCAATATTTCTGGTCAAGAATTAAGACAAGAAAATATGAACCATTCAACTTATGAAATGGATATTGCGAACACCCAAAAAGGATGCTATATTCTTCAGATTATGAACACCGATAACCAACAATTATATCACTTTAAATTTATCAAATAGTGGCAAATATTAGATTAACCAAAGAGTTTAAATTTGAAACCGCACATGCTCTGATGGGCTATGATGGTTTGTGTAAACATATTCACGGGCATTCATACGAATTATTGGTAACCGTAATAGGGAAACCCATTGAGGATGAAAACAATCCCAAACTAGGTATGGTTATGGATTTTGGCGACCTCAAAAAAATTGTGAAAGAAGAGGTAGTTGACAAGATGGACCATTGCTTAATCCTCAACGAAAAAGGAGCTAAAGCCGAAGCCCTAAAACAGAGCGACGAGATGTTCCAACGAGTAGTTACCGTTCCTTATCAACCTACCAGCGAGATGATGCTCATTGATTTTGCAGAAAGAATAAAACCCAGACTTCCAGAACACATCAAACTGCACCATATGATGCTCCGCGAAACCGTAACCAGCTATGCTGAATGGTTCGCTTCTGATCAATAGAAGTATTTTATTTTCAGGAAAATAACTGTTAACTATTAACTGTTAACTAAGTATTTGCCCCTACCAATCAATTCCTCTATGGCTTTAAAACAAAAAAGCTTAAGTTTGCAATTCATCCCTAAAATATTTTAAAATGGAAAAAGTTAGTTTTGGAAGCAATGCAATCAAGTATGGTCTCATCGCTGCTGTCCTTTTAATAATCCAAACATTAGTCTATTACTTGTTGGATATTAATGTATTTCAATGGAGTTTTATGTTATTAAGTTTTGCCTTAATGGGTATAATTATTATTTCTTCGATTATCGTAGGAATAAAAAATTTAAGAAAAGCTAATGACGATATTATTAGTTTTGGAAAAGCTTTTGGTCAAGGTATGCTAATAGGAACTATTACATTGATTCTTGCAGGTGTATTTTCGCTTGTTTTTAATCTGCTAATAGTCCCAGAATACCTTCCATCACAAATTGATAATTTTGTTGCATTCATGGAAGGTATGAACATACCAGATGATGCAATTGACATGGCAATAGATGAATTTAAAAAAGGTATTACAACAGAGGGTCAGATAATGAGTTTCTTCAAAAACACTGCTTTTTTTATTGTTATCACACTCATTGCTTCATTAATTATTGCAGCAGCATTGAAAAAAGAAGATACTCAATCCGATATTTTCTAAATTTGCCGAATGGATATATCAGTTATTGTACCCGTCTACAACGAAGTAGATTCTCTTCCCAAGTTAGCTGAGTGGATAGAGAAAGTCATGGATGAAAATAAGTTCTCTTATGAGGTCCTTTTTGTAGACGATGGAAGCCGCGATGGCTCTTGGAAAGTTATTGAGGAGCTTTCTAATGGAAACTTCCGACTTAAAGGAATACGATTCCAAAGAAACTATGGAAAGTCGGCAGCATTAAACCAAGGGTTTACCGAATGCCAAGGCGAAGTGGTCATTACCATGGATGCTGATTTACAAGATAGTCCCGATGAAATCCCAGGATTATATGATATGATCATGAAGGATAAATTTGATCTGGTTTCAGGATGGAAAAAGAAAAGAAACGATCCTCTTAACAAAACCATCCCCTCTAAGTTTTTCAATGGGGCTACTGGTATGATGACTGGTATAAAACTCCACGATTTCAATTGTGGTCTTAAGGCTTATCACTCCGATGTGATTAAATCCATAGAAGTATATGGCGAAATGCACCGTTATATTCCTGTCATTGCTAAATGGGCTGGATTTAATAAAATTGGAGAGAAAGTAGTAACTCATTACCCACGCCAATTTGGAATCACCAAATTTGGAATTGAAAGATATGTAAATGGATTTCTCGACCTGCTAAGCATTAGCTTTGTCGGTCGTTTTGGGAAGCGGCCTATGCATTTCTTTGGTTTTATGGGTACTTTAGTTTTTTTCGTTGGGTTTGTAATCGCTATGTATTTGGCTTATGCTAAATTCTTTATGGAAGGTTATCGAATGACTGATAGGCCTCTATTTTACTTCGGTTTATTAGCCATGGCCGTTGGAGTTCAGCTCTTTCTAGCTGGTTTTTTAGGAGAATTGATTTCCAGATCATCAAACGACAAAAACAATTATTTAATTGCAAAAACGGTGGGCTTAAAAGACGAAAAATAGATTCATCTACCCCTTTTTATAAAACTCTTTTTACATGTACGATTTCGATAAAGTTATAGAGCGATCCGAAACAAATTCTGTAAAATACGACCTCAGAGAATTCTTTTTTCAAGATAAAGATGTGATTCCCATGTGGGTGGCAGATATGGACTTTGAAACGCCAGAGTTTATCAGAGATGCCATAAAAAAGAGAGCTGAACATCCTATTTATGGCTACAGCATTAAGCCTGAATCATATTTTCAATCTATTATCAATTGGTTAAAGAAACGTTTCACTTGGGACATAGAAAAGAAAGATATTCTATTTAGCCCTGGAGTAGTTCCAGGATTTACTTTGGCTATTATGGCCTATACTCAGCCTGGCGATAAAGTAGTGACTCAACCACCTGTATACTTCCCATTCTTTCAAAGTGTAGAAGATAATGGTAGAGAATTGGTTTATAACCAACTGATAGAGAAAGACAATTATTATACTATTGATTTTGAAGACCTAGATACTAAATTAAGCGATCCTAAAGCTAAAGTCCTTTTAATTTCGAGTCCACACAACCCTGTAGGACGAGTATGGCATAGTGAAGAATTAGAAAAAATGGTCACTTTATGTCATAAGCACGACGTTTTGATTCTTACCGATGAAATACATTCCGACTTAGTTTTCAAAGGAAGCCAACACATTCCAACAGCCTCTATTTCAAATACTGCAAAGGAATTATGTGTGACATTTATGGCACCCAGTAAGACTTTCAATATGGCTGGGCTTTCTACTTCCTTTTTGGTGATTCAAAACGAAAAGCTAAAGAAAAAATACGAGGAGATTCTGCAAGCTTATCATTTGGGCATGGGAAATGTATTTGGCAATGAAGCTCTTGAAGCAGCTTATAATTTTGGTGAAGATTGGTTGGAAGAGCTAAACGAGTACTTGAGTAGCAACACCAACTTTGTTTTTAATTTCTTAGAAAAAAACATCCCTGAAATCACTTTCTTAAAACCAGAAGCTACCTATTTATTATGGCTTAATTGTAAAGAGCTGGGTTTAAATGAAAAAGAATTACCCGCATTTTTTATTAAGAAAGCTGGGCTTGGTTTAAATAATGGAACTATATTTGGACCTGGTGGTAATGGATATATGCGCATGAATGTTGCTTGTCCTCTTTCTACCATAAAAATAGCATTGGGCCAACTATTACAAGCTATAGAACAACTAAGAAAGGATAAAAGATAAAGTGTTTTTCCTCAGAATATTAGAACAGTTTTTTGTTTGGTTGCAAAAAAAATTGCGCCCTGATGTTTTCATTTTAATTTTAGCCATCCTCATAGGTATCTTAGCAGGTATTTCAGCTTCTTTACTCAAAACCTTCGTTTATAAAATTGACCAGTTTGTTACCAATTTCAGCATAGAAAACGAAATTGACTTTCTATATCTTATTGCGCCAGGAATTGGAATCTTATTGACTTGGGTTTTATTTAAATATGTCATCAAAGACGAAACCAAACATGGAATTCCTAGAATCTTATTTGTAATCAGTCGCCTCGATGGAAAAATGAAATACCATAAAGCATTTTCTTCTATGATAGGAGGAGCTTTAACAGCAGGTTTTGGAGGAAGTATCGGACTGGAGTCTCCCATCATAAGTAGTGGTTCATCTTTTGGTTCGGGAATTGGTCAAATTTTAAAGCTAAACTTCAAAACCAAAACCTTGCTGATTGGATGTGGTGCTGCGGGCGCAATGGCCTCTATCTTTACCACCCCTGTGGCGGCTATAGTATTTGCCTTAGAGGTTTTAATGCTTGACCTTACTATTGCTTCCATCATTCCTCTTTTGGTGGCCTCGGCTACCGGTGCCATTACTGCAAGATTATTAACCAACGAAGCCTTATTATTTAATTTCTCCAGCAATTCTCCATTTGATATTTCAGATTTGCCATTCTACCTTGTTTTTGGCATCCTTGGAGGACTTGTATCACTTTATTTTTCTCACATGCACTTTATTGTTGCAAACATATTTAGCAAATTTAAAAGCTTCAGGTTAAAAATATTTGTAGGTGCTCTATCTCTAGGCATCCTCATTTTTCTTTTTCCAGCCTTATATAGTGAAGGTTATGAAATGATCAGACATATTATGAATGGAGAAGCTGAACTCATCCTTACACACAGCTATGTATTCGATTTCAGAAATATTCCCTATGTTTTCTTAATTTATATCATCCTATTAATTCTTCTAAAGATTATTGCAACTAGTATTACTATTGAAGCAGGTGGAATAGGTGGTATATTTGCTCCTGCTGCAGTAACTGGAGGACTCTTGGGGTTTCTCTATAGCAGAGTTATCAATACCTTTTCTCCTACTACCCATTTACATGAAGATAACTTCACCCTGGTTGGAATGTCCACAATATTGGCTGCTGTTCTGCACGCTCCTCTTACGGCAATTTTCCTTGTAGTGGAAATGACCAATGGATATGGTTTAATTGTTCCCCTAATGCTCACCACCTCTATAGCTTATGTGACCAATAGGACTTTTAATAGCCATTCTATTTTTACCAAACAATTGGCCGAACAAGGCGATTTAATCACTCATCATAAAGATAATGCCGTACTAACCCTCCTCCAAGTCAATCATGTCATTGATAAAGATTTATTAACCATAAAACCAGGAAGTACTTTAGGCGATTTGACCAAATTAATTTCGAAATCGAAAAGAAACATATTCCCCATTGTAGATGAGCATCTCAACTATTCTGGTCTTATTGATATGGATGATGTCAGAGAAGTCATGTTTCAATCGGAAAAATACGGTTGTCCTATCGACGATTTCAAGATGCAGTCGAAGGAACATGTTTCCACCAAAGATGCCATGGAAACAGTAATGCAAAAATTTAAAAATACAGGCTATTATAACCTTCCGGTTGTAGATAATGGGAAATATATAGGATTCGTAAGTAGAGCTAATATTTTTACAGCCTATAGAAAAATGCTTAATGAATTGTCAGATCATTAGGTCATTTACACCACGGAAATGAGGAGCCTCTTACACTATCTGGTGAAGCCATAGCTATTAGATAAGCTCTACTCATCTATCTCTAAACTTCCTTGACCTATTTCTAAATGGTTTTTCTCCGAGATGACACTTCGTCCCAATTCTTTCTCTGTGCTTTCACGAGCATCGCCAGCAACTTTTCCGCCTCTCTTTGCTACGTTTTTGTTTTCATGAAATGATTCAGGTTTTTCATTCTGTGAGATTTCTGTCGTAACCCTTTCGCCCAACATCGTAAATATCAGCTCTAAATCATCCATATTATCAGGTAGATTAACTTTTGATTTAATTGGCAGTTTTTTGAAATCCTTGTATTCACTTGGAGTCATTCCAAAAGTGGCTTTTGAAATTTCTGCCGTCAATATTGCATAATCCCTTTTCTCGGTAATACCTCTTGCTTTCCATTCATCGGTTAGGTTTTGGCGAATGGCAATTCCTCTGAGGCGCTTATCTATCCAATCTTGCGGATAACCTTTTTGCTCGTAAATGGCTTTCATTCGTTCTTGTGCCAGTTCGGGATTTTCAATTTCGTCTAACCGCTCTTTCCCAACTTGTGCCAACCATTGTTTAAAAGGTTCTGCTTTTTTCGAGGGAATGGATTGAATTATCCTGAATGCTCCTTTGGTATTAACACAATCTGTCTTGTATTTTTTGCCGTCTTTTGCCTCTAATTTCAGTTGTACCCAAATTGGGGACAACTGAAATTTTACAAATTCACGGGCTTTTACCTTTCCCCAATATTGCCTTGGAGTAGGGCTTTCAGTAAGTACTTCAACAATATCTACAACAGAATAAAACCACTCTTCTTCGTACCATACTCTGCGAATATTTTTGTCTTGAAATACTACGAGTTTGTTTTCTTGATTGCTCATCTTACCCTCTATTTTTTTAAATATAAGTCAATGCTATTTATGAGTGGCTTTTACATCTGGCTTCTTATTTATGATTCCTCAATCCTGCACTTTCTTTTTTCAGCCTGAACCTAAGTCGAATTTATAATAAACCACCAAACAATCCCCCCTATCTCATCTTACCATAAGCAAAAGGAATTCGATATCCCATTCCCCACTCAATAAAGTCAGCAACAGCACCATTTCTAGTTTTTAAAGCCGCTCTGAAAAACAATTTTTCTGTTAAGTCATAACTTCCGCCAACTTGGATATAAGTATTTCCTTTATGACTAACATGAGAAGATAAATTATACCCCAGTTGTGTCACAAGAGTTAATCTGTACATTCTCAAATAATGAGCAATATGAATTCCATAGTATGATAAATCACCAAAACTGGCATTTTCAATTTTTTCTGGATAATCTCTGAGGGCAGATTCATAAAATCCATCGAAACCAATACCGATTTTACCAACATGATGATAACACCAAGCATAATCCACAGAAGCTGAAGCAACAAAATAGGTAGGCCCATCATAAATTTGAGTAGTAGTAGTCTTTCCTCCCATACTTCCGAATAATATAATCTCAGAATGTCTTTGGAATTTAGAAATCACTTTTCTCTCAAATACAGGTCTAGTTGCAGGTTGATATTCACCATCTATATCTTTAGTATAATTTTTCACTGGATTAAAATTATAACGACCTCCCAAGGCAAATCCCATAAGGTTAATTCCCAAGTTTGGGGTTCTGGTGGAGCCATTCGACATATGAGAAACATCAAAATCAAAAGTGATATCCCATCTTTTTCCAAACTCATAAGTCAAACCAGTGGCAGCATTAAAATAAACATTATGATCCGAACCAATCACCTGTTGATCTGGATTTGTATAGGGATCATATTTGGTGAATCCATAGGACAAGCCCACTCCAAGTTCCCAATTCCACTTTAGCTTACCACCCTTTAACACGGGAGCACGCATAAACATATAAAGTGCGTTTGGATTCCCTAACTCACCACCTTTAAAAAATCCAGACCAAAAACCGACTCCATAAACCGGAAATCCATATAACTGGTCCCATTTCTGTCGCTTTCCATCAGATTGAAAACCCACTCTAATATCATAGGCATTATAGGGATTATCCATAATATCGTCTAAGGTTCCAGAATTCTTCAGAAACCGTCCATGATGCAGCTTCACGTCAATAACATTATAAAAACCATAATCTTCTTTATTTCTTTTATCTTCCAATCTCTTCTGATAATCCTGAGCATTTAGCCCATGAAGTATAAAGAGTGATACGAGTATAAGTATACCTTTTTTCATAGACTTAATTGTTTTTGGTTTTGCTATCAGTCTCCAAATTTGAATGATCTCGAGCAATAGGGACTAATTCATACTCAATATTTCGTGTGTTTGGACGATAGATATTTCCATCCAGAACATCCACAATTAAAGGTATAACACCTGTTACAATATCGAGCATTACATATCCAACATGAGGAAAACGAATCACCTCATATCGCAGGGTTTCATAGCCATCTTTCTTGATTTCTATCAAACTCCCCTCTTGAATTTTCCGTTTCTCTATACGAGTTTTAAAAGGAGTTTCACCAATACAATCTCCATCAAGATATACTTTTGCAGCTAAGGGAGAGCCTGCATTGACCTTAATGGTATTCTTCCTGCCACCTAAAATAGTGGCACAGGAACTCATTGTAGTAACCATTCCAATGACCAACAATAAAGCCATTAGTTTGTAAATGTATTTGTTTTGCATATGCGTTTTTTTCTGTAAATCAGACAATATTATATGACATATTCATACTTTCTTTCTGCTTAAAACCTATCTGTATCTGCAATTTTCTTTATCAGAGTTTATCTTTTGAAGAATGATTGGTAGATAATTAATATATAATCAAAAATAAATAAATTTACCTACATATCCCTACCTCAGTTAAAAAAACCCACTAACCACTGATTTACACATATTTAAAGCCACAAACCCAAGACTATTGTTTTCAGAATGTTTTTTTATAAAATGCTTTGCTTATTTGAGAAATAATCACTTATTTTGCAGTCCGTTTTTAGGAAACAAGAATTAAATTTAAAGCGATGTCTAAAATTTGTGAAATTACAGGTAAGAAAGTTATTACAGGGAATCATGTCTCTCACTCTCATCATAAAACTAGAAGAAAATTTCAAGTAAATCTTCATACTAAAAAGTTCTATGTTCCAGAGGAAGATAAATTCATTACATTGAAGGTATCTGCTAAAGGAATGCGCATTATCGACAAAAAAGGTATAAGCGTTGCTTTAAAAGATGCAAAAGATAAAGGATTTTATAACGCATAAACTCCTGTAAAGATATTTCAAAACGTGCTGTTTGTTCATTCAAGCAGCACTTTTTTTGTTGATTGTCGGTTCTTATATTGGTCTAATCTGCAGGCCAATTGAATTCACAATCTTAATCATTCTTAAATCCAATATCTTGATGGATTATCTAGTAAAGCTCTGATCAATATTTTCTATATTTGCCAGCCATGAATCAGAGGTATTATATTATCATATTTTTATTGAGCTTAGTGACTACCCTCTCCCAAGCTCAAGACCGAGACAAAGTCTTGTTTTCTGGGGTTATTGTTGAAAACGACAGTTTAAAACCAGTTTCCTATGCCAATATTATTATTGTCAATAAAAATTTAGGAACAATGAGTACTATAGAAGGATATTTTGCGTTCTATGCTCAGGAACAAGATACAATTCGTTTTAGCGCTTTAGGATTTGAACCTTCCTTTTATATCATTCCAGAAATGGTAGAAACCGAAAGGTATTCCATCATTCAGGTATTGGGAAGGGACACTCTAGAACTTGCTGAAACCATAATTTATCCTTGGCCTGCTAATGAAAGGGATTTTAAGGAGTCTTTTATTCATGATGAAATAGAAGACGACGAAGTGGTTCAAGCCAAGAAAAATCTTCAGATTAGTGCTATTCAACAGCCTAAAGAAGTGATTTTTCATGAGACTAGTGCCGCTTATAATTTTGATGAGGACATGAAGCGCGTTTCTTATGAAATGTATTATAATGGGCAAAGCCCTCCGCTCACTGTTTTAGATCCCATTGCTTGGTATAAATTTGTAAAAGCCTGGAGAAGAGGCGATTTTAAAAAGAAGAAATAATCATATGAAAATATATACTTTCCCAATCATCATCCTTTTTGCTCTTTTTAGCATAGGACTGCAAGCTCAGGATAGAAAGGCAAAAATTTCTGGTAAGGTGATTGATGAAAATCGACACCCTATTTCTTTAGCCAATGTAAGCATAGATGGAAAACCTGGAGGAACATCAACTGATGATTATGGAAACTATAGCCTTTCGATACCCGCCAATTCAAAAATCACCCTCGTTTTTTCTTTTATCGGTTATAAAACTGAGAAAGTTGAGATTAACATGAAGGAGGCTTTGGAGAAAGTGGTAAACATGACTCTTTTTACTACCGCGAAGCAACTTAGCGATGTCATTGTTGAAGATAAAGAAGTAAGGAAGTCCACATTAACTAGAATAGATCCTCAAGCTGCCTTAGCCATTCCAACTGTCTCTGGAGGAGTAGAAGCTTTAATCAAAACTATGCCTGGAGTTACTTCTAATAACGAATTGAGTTCACAATATTCGGTGAGAGGAGGGAATTTTGATGAAAACCTTGTCTACATTAATGGAATTGAAGTATACAGACCCATTTTAACGAGAAGTGGTCAACAAGAAGGATTGAGTGTAATCAATAGCAATATGGTTTCATCTATCTTATTTTCTGCTGGTGGTTTCGATGCCAAGTATGGCGATAAAATGTCTTCGGTTTTGGATATTAAATATCGTAAACCTACAAAATTCGCTGGCTCTGCAGATATCAGCCTATTAGGTGGTTCTTTCCATTTTGAAGGTATCAATAAGAATAAAAAACTAACTTACATTGCTGGCTTCCGTCAGAAATCAAACCAATACCTCCTCAATTCATTAGATACCAAAGGAGAATACAAGCCTAGCTTTACCGATTTACAAGCATTAATTGGATATCAGATTCATCCAAAATGGAGAGTTGAAGTCTTAGGAAATTATGCCAGAAACTCTTATAAACTGACTCCTGAAAATAGAGAAACTGCTTTTGGCCATATTAAAGAAGCCTATAAACTGAAAATCTATTTTGATGGACAGGAAGTAGACCGTTTCGACACTTGGTTTGGAGCAGTTACCACAACATACACTCCTAAAGAAAATGTTCAGTTAAAACTTATAGGAAGTGGCTATCAAAGCTTCGAAAGAGAAAACTATGACATTCAAGGACAATATTGGATTGGTAAACTATCAACAGATTTGGGACAAGAAGATTTTGGAGAAGTTACAGAAAGCAAAGGCGTTGGAACCTATTTAAACCATGCTAGAAACAGACTCAATGCAACAGTTTATAGCATAGAGCATCAAGGTATTAAAGAAAACGATCTAAGTATTCTACAATGGGGTTTAAAATTCCAACATGAAGCCTTCGAAGATAGAATGCGAGAATGGGAAATGGTAGATTCTGCAGGGTATTCTAGTCCAAATCCTCCTGACTCATTAGGTTACATGAACCCAGGAGCACAAATTGTTTATCCATTTACTTTGTTTGACACCGTCATATCTAATAACAAAATAGCTTCGAATCGTATTACTGGATACCTTCAGAACAACTGGGATTTCTATCATCCTAAAAACCAAATGTCTTTAACTGTTGGCGCACGTTTTAACTATTGGACTTATAATGAGCAATTCTTGGTTAGCCCTCGATTGGCATTTAGTTATAAACCAGAATGGGAAAAAGATGTTTTATTCCGCGCTGCCGCCGGAGTGTATTATCAACCTCCTTTTTATAAGGAATTACGAAGACCCGATGGCTCACTAAATCCTGAAATAAAAGCTCAAGCTTCCTATCATTTTGTGGTGGGTTCCGATTATAATTTTATCATGTGGGAAAGACCTTTTAAGCTCACCTCAGAGGCTTACTATAAGTATATGGACAATCTGATTCCTTTCTATGTGGAGAATGTAAGGATTGTTTATAGTGGAGAGAATAGCTCTAGAGGATACGCTACTGGTATCGACATGAAGATTAATGGTGAATTTGTGCAAGGAGTAGAAAGTTGGATGAGTTTATCGGTCATGAAAACCAATGAAATTTTCCGTGATAACTTTTATAATGACATATTCAGTGCTGACCCTAATGCTGAAGTACAAAATGTTTGGGTACCTAGACCTACCGACCAAAGAGTAACTGTAAATATATTTTTCCAAGACTACCTACCCATGTTACCTAATTTCAAGATGAATATGAATTTGGGCTTTGGCACTGGACTTCCTGTTTTTTATCCAAATTCGGATTATAATACAGTTATCACCAGAACCCCAATGTATAGACGTGTTGACATAGGTTTTGCCTATGAAATAATAGGACCAAAAACCAAAAAACCAACCAAAGGTGTTTTCAAACACTTTACCAATATGGACTTAACTTTTGAGATTCTTAACCTCCTAGACATTAAAAATGTGGTGAGTTACCTTTGGGTGAAGGACAATCAAAACTATGTTTATTTGGTTCCCAATTATCTAACTCCACGTCAGTTGAATCTTAAACTGGCGGTTAGGTTTTAAGAAATGAGAATAAATCTTTTCAAGACTTCCACTTACATATGATAATTCCTATTTTTGCTTTATGACTATCAATAATACATCTGCAAAACCATTTTTGAAATGGGCTGGTGGTAAGACTCAACTTTTAAGTGAAATAGAAAAAAGAATTCCATTTAAAAAAGACGATCGTTTTACATATATTGAACCCTTTGTTGGTAGTGGAGCTGTATTTATCTGGATGATGAGAAGCTTTCCTAAGATTGAGAAAGCTGTAATAAACGATGTGAATTCTGATTTAACCCAAGCCTATGATAGCGTTAAGAATCACCTTAAAGAGTTAACCTCCATACTATTTGATTTTGAAAAAGAGTATAATTCACTGATACATGAACCCGAAAAAAGAAGCCAAATATATTATCAAAAGCGTGATTTATTCAACACCCGAAAATCCTCAGCAGTTGAACAGAGCGCATTATTTATATTCTTGAATAAAACCTGTTATAACGGCCTCTACAGAGTAAATAAAAGCAATGAGTATAATGTTCCACAAGGGAATTACAAAAAGCCTAAAATTTGTAATGCTAAAAATTTACTAGCACTTTCAGAGCTTCTCCGGAAGGTTATCATTTTAAATGGCGATTATAAAGAGACTTTGAATACTGCCGATGAGAGGAGCCTTTTTTATTTCGATCCTCCTTATAAACCTATTTCTCGGAGCAGCAACTTTAATTCCTATTCGCAAAATGTATTTGGAGATAAAGAGCAAATAGAGTTAAAAGAGTTTTGTGATATTGTTGGTGAGCAAGGAAAGCTATGGTTATTGAGCAATTCCGACCTTAGAAATGCCGAGCCAAAGGATGAGTTTTTCGATACTTTATATCAAGATTATAAAATAGAGAGAGTTTTGGCAAAACGAAGAATCAACTCCAACTCAAAAAAAAGAGGTCTGCTTACAGAGTTGTTGATTTCTAACTACTAACAATTAAAGGTATTTTTGCTCCCTTGTCTATCTGCTTTGGCCAGGCAGACTTTAGGGTTTTGGGGTAAACAAAAAAACACTAATTCTGAAAGACACTAAAACGCCTACTTCTTCATCACCAAACAGAAAGCAGTTCCTTTATTCACATCACTCTCCACACGTATTTCAGCTCCAATAATATTGGCATATTCTTTCACTAACAACAAGCCCATTCCGCTACTTTTCTCATTTTGTGTTCCTGGCCTATTAAAATTACAATCGAGCTTAAATAAGCCTTGGATTTTATCCTTAGGAATCCCAATTCCTTCATCAATAACACAAATGAGAACTTGTCCGTCTTGTTCTTCCAAGGTCATACTTATAAGGCCTCCCACTTGACTATACTTAATGGCATTGCCCAGTAGGTTTTGGAGAATTTGAGAACATAATTTATGATCGGAATTTACTATATAACCCTCCTCCGCTCTCATTTCTAAATGGATCTCTTTTTTCTTAAGCTGTAAAGAGAAGATTGTTTTAACTTCATGAAATAGATTGAATACTTTAAACTCCTCTTTTTCAGCTTTAATGAGTCCTTGCTGAGTCTTTCCCCAGTCTAATAAATCTTCTAATAATCGGTAGGTTTGTATGGAGGATTGATTTAATTGTTGAATTCCTTCTTTCTTTTCTTGGTCTGGCATTTCATCCCAATCCAACTCCATAAGCTCAAGCAAACCGAGTAAACCAGTAAAAGGATTTTTTAAATCATGACCAAGAATCGAAACAAACCTATCTTTACTCATCAATAAGTCTTTCATCTCCTTCCTCTGCAGCATTAAATCTTTATTAAGCTCCCCTAAACTGTGATTAGAGCTTTGCAAATCAGTATTTAATGAATTAATCTTTTTTCGATTTCTACTTACTATTACTATAATGACCACCAAAACCATAACCATTAAAAAGACAGTTCCAATCACTGCTCTCTGGATAATGATTTCTTGATTCTGGTTTTCATTTTCTTTAGTTAAAAGCTCATAATTGTATTTTTCTTTGGCCATAAATTTCTCATATTCCAATATAGCCATTTGATTATTCACCTCCATGAGCTTCAATGATTCGGAAATTTGATGAAATAACTTATAATGCATCAAAGCATCCTCGTGATTTCCTTGAATGGAATCTAAGGAAGACAATTCTCTATGTGCGTTTTTTTGAAATCTTAAAAGCTCATATTTCATTGATAGTTCCAATCCATCATTTAAAAATGCTCTGGCTTTCTGATAATCTTTATTCCTCAAATGATACATTCCCATATTGGTATAAACAGCAGCTTGGTATGTTGGAAAATCTTCTAGCAAAGTATCATTATATACTAATTCGTAATAATAATTTGCTGAATCAAGAATATTTCTGTCAATGAAAGTATTTCCTATATTGATATTTGCCATTAATTGCTTTCTTGGTAACTCATATGATCGTACCAACTGAATTGATTTTCTAAAGAAATATATTGCAGAATCATAATCGTAAGCAACATCTTTATACAAAAGGCCTAGATTCGCATAATTTACATTCAGTAGATCCAGTTCATCATAGTTCTCATCAATTTTTATCGCCTGAAAATAAAAATCGTATGATTTATCAAAGTCTTCTATGCGATAATAAAACATAGCCAAAGAGCTATACGCTTTGATCAAGTATTCTTTATCTTGTGATGATTCAGTATTCTTCTCAACAATATGGTAGTATTCTGCAGCTTCAATATACTTATCCATATCCAAATAGGTAGAAGCTATATCTAAAACAGATTGTTGATAAAAATCAAACAATCCTTTTTCCAGCGCTATTTCACTTCCCCTTCGCGTATAAAGCAGGGCACTATCTTGAAAGCCTAAACTCCTTAAAGAATATGCAATATTATTATATAACCGGATTTCTTGAAAAGGCACATTCTCATCTACATAAGGAAAAGCTTTTTCATACTCATAAATAGATTGCTCATAATCACCTCTCATATAAATAATTACAGCTTTAGAGCTATATGTTTTGTACAATCCATATTGATAATCAATCTTTTTTGAAGCATTATAAATTGAATCTAAAAATAAACTGGCTGAATCAGGTTTCTTAAAAAGCAGTTTTTTACTTATGGATATCCAATCATTTATAACAGCAGTATCTACTTTATTTAAGTTACCAAAACTCAAATTAACATTGAGAAATACTAATGCAATTATGTATAAAGATTTAAGATTCATAGAGGTCTGTTTTATCAAACAAAGGTTATACCTTTTACTATTTAGTGGAGTTTTAAAATGGATAATATCTAGGTGATTTTTCAATGCTTTAGGCAGATTTCAACTGTATAAAGAAACTAGTTCCTTTACCTTCTTTACTTTCTACCCTGCAGGTTCCATTCATTAAGTATACAAACTCCTTACAGGTCAACAAGCCTAAACCTGTCCCTAATTCATCATTGGTTCCTTTTCGACTAAAAGAAGTGTCTATACTAAATAGTTTATCCAATTGATCTTCTGGAATACCAATCCCATTATCGTTAATTTCCATTTCAACATTCACTCCTATTCGTTTAGCTGAAACAATAATATTTCCACCATCAGGTGTAAATTTAACAGCATTATTGATAAGGTTTGTAAAAACACTTAATAATAGATTGACATCAGCAATTACACGTATATCTTCATCAATTTTATTAATAATTACGTGCTTTTTATCGTTAATCCGCTGTCTTAAAAACGTTATTGAGGATTGTGCTGAATTATATAAAGGAATACTTAGGAAGTCTGGAGTGATATGTCCACGTTGAGTCCTTGACCATTCTAAGAGGTTGACAAGCAGGTTATAAGTATTTCGGCTATTGGAGTGTAATCTTTTAATGATTTTTAATTTTTCAGCATCATTTAAGTCATTAAAATCCTCCTCTAAAATCTCCAACAAACCCAGGAGGCTATTGAAGGGGCCTCGTAAATCGTGGGAAATGATACTAAAAAATTTATCCTTGGTTTGATTTAAACTAATTAATTGGTCGGTTTGTTTTTCAAGGTTTACATTCTTTTCTTCAATAATACTATTCTTTTCAGAAACCTCTGTGTTTTTCTTTATTAATTCTTCATTTAAAACACGCAATTTCATTTTATTACTCAATAATAAGCCCATAAAAACAAGCAGTAGAATTAAACTAATTATAATAATACTATAAACTATTTTTTGTTTATGAATAAGTGCTTCATTTAGCTGATTTTCATTCTGTAGGAATTGATTTTCTCTATCCTTTTTTGCAGTTTCATGAATAATTTCAAGTTCTGCAATTCTGTTTTTTACATTTTCACTGCTTATGCTGTCACTAATTTCATAAAATTTATCCTGATATTTACTGGCGGATTGATAATTTTCTTGCAATGTTTCAAGCTTGTATAATCCTGAATAAGCATTTTGCGAAAACTCTTGAGCCCCTGATTTTAATGATAACTCTAATCCACGGTTTAAGTAATATTTGGCTGAATCTAATTTCTGTAAACCCAAATAAGCCATACCCATATTAACATTAATTGCTCCTGCCCTGTATTCATCTTCATATGTAAGATTTATTCTTAATGCTTTTTGTAAATACCGAAGGCCAAGAGTATAGTTTTGTGCCTTTAATTCCATTCCTCCAAGATTAATAATAGTAGTTAAATATGAATTAGTTGATTTCGTTTTATCAGAATGCAGAGAATAAGCTTTCTGTAAATAAACCCTAGAACTATCATAATCTTCTTTCACTTGCCAATAAGCGACACCCAAATTATTGTATAAATTACAGAGAAAAAAGCTTCTTTTTGGATTTTTGCACAATTCAATTGCTTTAAAAGAATACTTTCTTGACATTTCAAAATTGTCGAGATTTTGATAAACAGTAGCTCGGACAGAATAATAATATGCTAACTTCATAGAATCACCCATATTGATATAATGGTCTTCTACTTTTTGTATATATTCAAGAGCATTTTGATTAAAATCTAACCTAGTATATAACATTGCTAAATCAAAATAAATCTTAGCTTTCTGATCTGTATCATTTAGCTCTTCTGCTAATACCAGTCCTTTATTCAAATAAAGAATTACACTATCGTTATAACTTAAGTTATTATAAAGAGCACCAATATTTGAAATACTAACTAATTGTCTTTCTTTATTACCATATTCAAGAGATTTAGAATAACTTATCCTATAATAATATATAGCACTATCATACTGCCCCTGATACCAAAAATAAGTACCAATTACATTAATGAGCTTTAGCTCTAATTCAGTTCCTTCATTTATCCACCTTTTCGCAGAATCGAGCATTAATAGTGCAGAATCAGGCATAGTCCTCAACATACTAAACGTAAGATTCAAAAATGCATCTTTTTGATCATCAACATCAGTACTCAGCTTACTTTCAAGTTCTTTTTTTCCTGGACTACAACTTACTAACATACCAATCCAGCCAAAACCAAAAAGTAGGACTATTAAACATATGTATTTTCGCATAGTATAAATATACAAAAATTCCTTGTTCAAAAAACATATCATCACATTTTTTAAACAAGGAATTCCTTGAAGAACAAGTCTTAAGCTAATATGGGTTTATAGCTTTATCTTAATAGACTCTTTGTTAGAATCATTTAAAAACTCAATAACATATATAGTATTCTGTTTTAAGTTTGAAGGAACTTCAAGCTGATGGTTTCCAATACTTAAAAGTCCAATTTGATTATGATATACCACTTGTCCAGACATATTATAGATCTTCATCTCAAATTTGGAAGATTTATTATTTTCAACTTGAATAAAATCTCCATTTGAATGTATCCAAGAAATAGAAAACTCATCATTTGAATTCCCTAAAGAAGAAACACCCACATTCACATCATTCAAATTAATTTTATAGGTAGAAATACCATAAGTGGCAGCATATAAATCTTTAGTTTCAGGTATTAATTTAAAAGCAACCACTGGAACCATAGGCAAATTTCCAGTAATGCTTTCCCAATTCTCACCACCATCTACGGTCATATAAATACCTGCATCAGTACCTACAATAATTTCATTGGAATCATCTGGGTCCATAACCATCTGATTAACTGGAAGCTCTGGTAAATTCCCGGAAATACTTTCCCAAGTTTGACCTAAATCAGTAGATTTATAAATATGAGGTAAAGCTTCGTCCCATCTAAATCCAGAAACGGTGGCATAAATGGTATTCACAACTTGGTGATCGAAATACACATCTGTAATCCATCTTTCCGGCAATCCTTCTGAAATATCGTTCCAGAACAATCCTCCATTTGTAGAGATATTTACTCGTCCATCTGCTGAACCTGCCATAACTAAGGAAGGATTCACAGAGGATACTGCCAAACAAGTCAAGGAGTGAAAATAATTATCACCTCCTTGGGTTAAATCAGGACTCACAGCGGTCCAACTATCACCATTATTAGATGTTTTCCAAACTCTATGTGTGCCAAAATAAGCTGTTTCATTTTGCCCTGGAGTTAACTCTAAAGGAGCCGACCAGTTCTTCCTATCGTTTGACATATCATAGGCTACATATTCGTAATATGGATTATTGTCTTGGGCGTTATAACTTCTGTACAGCTCTCCATATTGATATTCTGCCCATGCTATATCATTATTTTGTTGATTGATTCTGTTATACATTCCATCTCCACCCAAAATAGCTTCCCAGGTATCAGGCTCATCTCCATTAATCGTTCTAATGGAGTTATTATCTTGAGTCCCTCCTACTTGAAAATTTTGATTGGTTTCACTCACATCATAAGCATAGAATTGTGTAATAGGTAAATTATTGATTTTAACCCAACTAGAACCTAAATTTGTGGAATAGTACAAACCACCATCGTTACCTAAATACACTCTATCTGACTCTTGATCAAAAAACATGGCATGATGATCAACATGAACTCCGGAATTATCCACATTGGTCCAGGAGTTTCCTGAGTTTGTAGTTCTATACATGGTTTGACCTAATGCAAAAACCACTTGCTCGTCTTCTGGATGAACTCGTACCTGACCGAAATACCAGCCAAAGCTACTTCCCATTCCTTCTAGGCTACTATCGTTTAGGCGGCTCCAATTGTCTCCACCATCCTCCGTTTTAAAAGCCCAAACTTCTTGGTCGGGCATATCGTAGGTGGCATATAAAACCTCAGGATTAGACTCTGAAATAGTGATACCAACTCTACCTTTATCTAATAATTCGTGAGGAAGTCCTTCACTTAGTTCATCCCAAGTATCACCACCATCTGTAGTTCTATAAATACCTGTAGTCACTCCAAAAGAACGACGAGTGGTAAAGCCCCTAGTTCTTTCCCAAAAAGCTGCATAAAGAATCTCAGGATTTTCTGGATTTTGCACCAAATCGATAGCCGCAGTAGTATCGCTAACAAAAAGAACTTGTTCCCAGTTGGCACCACCATCTTCACTTCTGTAGATTCCTCTATCTTCGCTTGGAGAAAACAGATTCCCACTAGCTGCGGCAAAAACCCTTTGAGAATTATAAGGGTCGACTAACATTCTGGCTATATAAGCTGAGTTTTCTAAACCTGAGAAATCCCAAGTCTCCCCAGCATCTTCCGATTTATATACTCCACTACCTAGGAAGCTAAAACTGCTAGAATTAGCCTCTCCAGTTCCTGCATAAATAATATCAGAATTATTAGGGTCTATGGCTAAATCACCAATAGAAATGGTCGGAATTCCCTCAAAAAGTTGATCCCAAGTTTCACCAGCATTCTCTGTTTTAAAAATCCCTCCGGTTGCTGCTCCGATATAAATAATATCAGATTGTCCCAAAGGCATTTCAATATCGGTAATTCTACCTCCAATATTTGTCGGCCCAACAAATTCCCATTCGTAATCCAAACTTCTACTTTGCTGATTCATCTGATGAGCTTTCTTCATCTCAGCCAAATAAACATCGGTTTTGATTTCTGAATAAGGATACATTCTTTGCTGTCCCATCCACTCTCCAGGTAATAGCTTAGGCTGGTCTAATTCCTTTTTATCTAAAAACAGAAAAGAAACACCAAAAACCATTACAATAAAAGCAAGTATTGTTGCAAATCTTTTAATATTAGTCATAAGTATGTGTGTTTGTGTATTGTGTCATTACATTTCCTACAAAAATAATAGGAATTTAGGAGCATTAAAAGAATTAAAGAATAATTATCATTCTAATGATTTACACCCTATTTTTCTTTCTTTAAAATGGCGATATATCCTCCTCCTTTATGCATCTTCACTTGTATTTTCTCTGAGGATTCTATTGAAGTAGATATATGCTTATAATCTTGAGCATTCTTATCAGAATTAATTCCGTCTTGCATGATTTCTACTTGGTAAGAAGCATTTTCTAAAAAATCGAGTTCAATTTCAAATTCTTGTTCTTCTACGGTCATTCCACCAAGATACCAGTTATTGCCATTTCTACGAGCCATTAATATATAGGAGCCTACTTTTGCTTCTAAAACTATGGTTTCGTCCCAAGTAGTTGGAATCTGAGATATAAACTGAGTACTTTCTTTTTCACGATAATAATTAGAAGGATTATCACAAAGCATTTGCAAAGGAGATTCATAAATCACATACATGGCCACTTGATGACATCGAGTTCCCATACTCATTGGACGATTCCATCGAATATTAAAATACTCCTCATGTGCATTATCCATAGCCCCTGGCGTATAATCCATTGGACCTGCTGCCATTCTGATAAATGGAAGAGTTAGATTATGTTCTGGAGTCATTATCTTACTCCATTTTACATTTTCTAATCCTTTTAACCCCTCATAATTAAGCACATTTGGATAAGCTCTCCTCAAACCTGCTGGTTTAAAAGCGCCATGATAATCGACCAATAAATGATGTTTGGCCGCAGTCTGTGCCACTCTTTCATAATAATTGACCATATATTGATCGGCACGTTGCATAAAATCTACCTTCACTCCTTTTACTCCCCAGGACTCATACAAACTCATGGCCTCGTCCATCTTTTCATCTAAAGGCCCCCATAAAGTCCAGAGGATGATTCCTACATTTTTCTCTTGACCATATTTAACAAGCTCCTCAACATTTATATCTTTTTGACATTCTAAAATGTTGGTAGTCGTTTTGGACCAGCCTTCATCCAAAATAATATATTCCAATCCATACTCTGAAGCAAAATCGATATAGTATTTATAAGTTTCGTTATTTATTCCTGATTCAAAATCAACTCCAATAATATTATTGGCATTCCACCAATCCCAAGCTACTTTTCCTGGTTTTATCCATTTAGTATCTTCCAATTTCAGTGGTGAAGACAGCTGATAAACCATATTATTCATAGCCAATTGTTTATCATCTTTGGCTAAGCCAAACACACGCCACGGCAAACTTCGTTTTCCTTTTGTAGCAGAAATATAATTAGCCTCCTTAGTTATGGTTTGGTTTCTATCCGCTCCATTTTCATTGGCTTCAATTTCTAAAACCACTTTCGGAAAAATCGCTTTAAAGGAATTGGATTCATTTTGCTTTTCTAGAAACAGACATGGATAATCATAAAGATCAGCCTCAGAGAAAAACACATTATTGCCAGATTGCTTTTGAAATAATACTGGCAATGAACAGAATTCTTTTGAGTCAATCTCACTAAGCTCTTTCTTAACATACAATCGCTCGTAATGAGAAGTCATGGTAGTTTCCTTTGGGAAATACACCAAATCCTTATCATTCAATTGAAATTCCAGAATTTCATCATTAATAAAAATATCATTCTTAAAATTGAATAACCATCTATAGGCAAAACCTTCATCACCTAATAAAAGCTCCAATTGCACTTTATTGGAGAATTCGATAAGCAATTGTGAATAGATGACTTCTTGTTCAGCAAATTTAACAGGAACTGGATCCTCAACGATTAATGTAATTTGCTCTTCTTTTCTAATCTTATATTTAGAATAATCAATATCGTATTCATCCACCGAACAAGCAATGATCATATCATGTATGAGCTCACTATCCACATGATACACACTTATTTTCACCTGATTTTCAATAAATATTTCTATGGAATAGGATTTGTCTGGAGACTCTTGAATAATACTTTGACTATTCGATAATAAGGTGGCCATCAATAAAATAAAAATTAGCCAATTATGCTTTTTCATTGGTTTGTGTTTAAAATGAAATATAATTAGATGCTGTAACCACTATTTAAATAGATACGAATAAAAACGGCTGCAATTATTAAGCTTCCTAAGGCCCAATAATCAAAATCAACCCAATCACGTTTCTTTTTGAATCCTATGGAAGTAGGTTGTTGAACACCCCAAAGTACACCAAGAATAAAAATAAAAACAGTCATGTGCACCAAAGTATCTCTGAACTGAAAATCGGCCTGATGTGGAGTCCGAAATAGGAAATAGGCTATAATTCCTAATGCAGCAGGAAACAATAATTGTGCTTTAACGAGAAACACATTCCTATCTGAATGTAAATGCTTGAAGTACATATTTCCTGTGATTAAAACATGTTTTCTAGAGATTCTACCTAAAAAGAAAAGCAGAAAACCAAATGCTATAGCCATCATAATACGTATAGCCATAGGTATCTTCAATACATCCATTACCGCACCAACACTAAAATTTGAAAAAGCACCCACAATAACATTCCCCAAAAACCATGTTATTGCCAGAATGTAACACCAAAGAAAGTAGAGTTTGATGTTTCCTCTGTATTTTCTACGCCATTTGTAAAGCCTTTCAAATATTATGGCAAAGAATAAAGTATACATGGTTCCGAACATGAAAATTAAAGCAACATCATCATGACTCCAATGGCCATCACTAGGGAATATCAAAAAGCCATAATAAAAAAGTTTACCATAAAACTGATTATAAGACCCTAATAATAGAGCGAATAAATTAGAGGATAGTATCACAGTGAAAATGGCCAACATATAATAAACCAAGGAATTAAATACCATGATCCAAAAGTCAGTATTCTCTTTTAAGGTAAATTCTGAGAGTTTGAACTTTAACTTCATACTTGCCGATTTGATTTTGAGTAAATTCTTAGTGAATATACTCATTTTTCTTCAGCACAAAAGCAATAGACAACAGAAATATATACATTTGCTAAAATTCTATCATAATGAGATATTTTAGTCTATTTATTTTTATAATCATACTTAGCTCTTGCGCTCCACAACCTCAAAACATGAGGATTGAGAAGGCACTACTTGATAACTGGACCTTTTCTGAACCAGGGATAGAAGAATCATTCATAGCCAGAGTACCAGGAAGTATTCACCTCGATTTGCTAGAAAACAAAAAGATTCCAGACCCATTTTTATCCAATAATGAGGAAAAGCTCAAGTGGATTGAAAATAAAGACTGGACCTATTCTACGACTTTTGAATTGAGTAGCGAAGAATTAAAAAAGCAGAAGACAAATCTCATTTTCGAAGGATTAGATACCTATGCTGATGTATACCTCAATGGGGAATTGATTTTTTCTTCGGATAATATGTTCCTAGAGTATTCCAAAAACGTGACTGAGCATCTTCAAGAAAGAAATGACTTAGTAGTTCATTTTAATTCTACTATAAAAATAGCAGAACCTCTTTATGATGCTCACGAGATTCGTTTACCTGCAGGCAACGACAGAAATGAAAAAAGAACCAGTGTTTTCACACGTAAAGCCCCTTACCAGTTTGGTTGGGACTGGGGCCCTCGCCTTGTTGGTGCCAGCATATGGAAACCGGTTTATTTAGAATTCTGGGACGATATTTCTGTTGAAAAACCAAGTATTACTCAAAAGGAATTGCAAAAAAATATTGCTAAGCTAGAAATCGAATTGCCTATTCATTCAATTGAAAAGAAAGAAGTTGAAATACAAGTCTTTAAAAATCAAGAACTCATATTAAGTGAAGAAATTGAATTGAAAAAAGGATTAAACCAATTCAATAAAGAAATCACTATAGAAAACCCAAAACTATGGTGGCCCAATGGTTATGGAGAAGCCTATTTATATGATTTCAATTTTAAAGTAATTGATGGAGGATCTATTTGGAATGAAGAATTGAAGATTGGACTCAGAACTATAGAGCTGGAAAGAAAAAAAGACAGTATTGGTGAGAGCTTTCAGTTTGTAGTCAATGGAGAATCCATTTATATGAAAGGCGCCAATTATATTCCACAAGATGCTTTTCCAAGTAGAGTTTCGGAGAAGGATTATAAAAAAACCATTCAACTCAGCAAAGAAGCCAATATGAATATGTTGAGAGTATGGGGAGGCGGATATTATGAGATGGACGAGTTTTATGAGCTTTGCGACGAAAATGGAATTCTGGTTTGGCAAGATTTTATGTTTTCTTGTTCCCTCTATCCAGGCGATGAAAATTTCCTTAAAAATGTGGAGGAGGAAGCTCAGCAACAAATTCTCAGATTAAAAAATCATGCCTGTTTAGCACTTTGGTGTGGTAATAACGAGATGAACGAGTTATGGCATAATTGGGGATATCAAACTGCTTTTAACTATTCGGCTCAAGATTCTATAGATACTTGGCATGATTATCTCAAAGTATTTGACGACCTACTCCCCAAACTCGTTGAACAATACGACTCCAATACCGATTATCTAGAATCCTCCCCAGTTTTTGGTTGGGGAAGAGAAGAAAGCATGACTCACGGCGACTCCCATTATTGGGGTATTTGGTGGGGCAAACAACCTTTTGAAATGTATGAGGAAAAAGTACCTCGCTTTTCTTCTGAATTTGGATTTCAATCCCTACCTCACTTAAACACCATCTTCAGTTTTACCGACTCCTCTCAATTGGATTTATTTTCGGAGGACATGAAAGCCCATCAAAAAAGCTCCATTGGTAATCAAACCATCCTCGATTATCTGCCGCAATATTATCCAGAGCCCTCTAATTTTAAAGAGATGATATATGTCAGCCAATTATTACAAGCCTATGGAATGGATTTAGCTTTTAGAGCCCAGCGCTTTGCAAAACCATTATGTATGGGAACTTTATATTGGCAACTCAACGATTGTTGGCCTGGCCTGAGTTGGTCGTCCATAGATTATTACAAACAAAAAAAGGCAACACATTATGTGGCTCAGCAAGACTTTGCTACTTTCTTAGTTCAATCAAAAATCGTAGATAATAGACTCATCAGTACTATTGTTTCAGATAGTTTACAAGATGTTCAAGCTAAACTGGAAATCCTAGTGATGTCCCTTAAAGGAGATACTTTAAAAAGATTTTCTGAAGAGCTTAATATTCCAGCTAATCAAGTCCTTGATTTTGATTTAGCTATGTTTCACATTCGCCAAATTGAACGGCACAAATCATTTATATACAGCAAACTAATAAGTGATGACAAAGTATTGGCTGAACATATCGATTTCTTTGGAAATCCAAAAAACATCAAATTACCCAAAGCAGAATTAGACCTAAAAGAAATTAGCGAAAACCGATTCGAAGTGAGCTCCTCTCCTTCTACTTTCCATTATTCTGTTGCATTGAGCACCAGCGAATTTGGAAATTTCGAACCTAACTTTTTTCATTTATTACCTGGCATGAAAATGATTATTGATTTTGTTCCAAACGAAGAGAACAAAACTATTATGGCTAGAGACATTGCCATTATTTCCTTGAACGGTTTTAAATAGTCTAATAACATACTTATACATCTGGATTATTTGGTATATTTGACCCATAAGTTTACCAAATGAAAAAAGCAACAATTATCCTTTTACTTTTGATTTCATTTTCTTTATTTTCACAAGAAGATTATGCTTCAACTAATATTGATTCTACCATAATTCAAAGTCTTTCTAAAAAGACTATCTATTTTGATAAAGAATGGAATGAAATACCAAAAGGTAAACACAAATACTATAGGTTATTATCTATATCGGAATACAATTATAAAGGTCAAAAACTATTTGAAGTAAATGACTATTATAAAAATGGGAAAATTCAAATGAATGGATATTCTACTCGAGTTGATACCATTGAGTACATAGGACTAAGCACCTATTACAATCATGATGGTACAATATATCGATATAGTCTATATGAATACGATACCTTTAAGGATGTTTTTCCCCAAGTGGAGAAATATGCATCGAAAATAAAACATTGTGATATTCCAAACAAAACATTACATATTAAATTCCAACCTAGAAAACTTAAATATATTGGTTATAGAAACTCTGATGGCAAAAGAATTGGGGTTTGGCATTTTTATCATAAAAATGGGAAATACATAGTTTGTGATTTTAAAAATGGAATATCTCCTACAGTTATTAGACTTTATAACAAAAATGATGAATTAATTAGAAAAGGATATTATAATCCTAAATCACACTAAATATAATAACAAAACCCATCAAAAAATAATTCTGATGGGTTTTAATTTGGAGCTCAAAAACTAAACTTTAAATTTATAATCAAGTTTACTCAGTTCTTCATTAGCTTTTACTATCTTTTGCTTGAGGTTTTCTTTATAAGCTATGTTCTTCTTCATCAATTCCTCATCGCCAGTAGCCATCATTTGGGAGGCCAAAATAGCAGCGTTTAATGCGCCATTAATTCCTACTGTAGCCACTGGAATACCGGGAGGCATTTGAACAATAGCCAACAATGCATCCATTCCGTCAAGACTGGCTTTAATAGGAACACCAATAACAGGTATTGGAGTCATACTTGCTATCACACCAGGTAAATGGGCAGCCATTCCTGCACCTGCGATAATCACCTTAATTCCATTTTCTTTTGCATTTTTTGCAAACACTTCTACCTCTGCGGGTGTACGATGTGCTGATAATGCATTTATTTCAAAAGGAATTTCCATTTCCTCAAAATATTTTGCAGCTTTTTCCATCACTGGAAGGTCAGAAGTACTGCCCATAATAATACTTACTAATGGTTTCATATATCTATTGTTTTATTTGTTTCGAAGTGCAAAAATAATTGAATATTCATATGATCCTCAGAAACTACTTAAAGAAACACTCCTAAACTTTAGTTAATATTTTATCAAAAAATAATTCGTAATATTGCTAATACCAAAAACTAAAGCATGAAAAAATTTACTCGCATCACTTTCATCTTCTTTGTATTAATAGCTGTCACCTATTTTTTCTTACCTCAATATGTGCAAAAAGCATTAATCCATTTGACTCCAAGTATTGATGATTATAAGATTTTCAATAACAGAACCATAAAAGCAGACGTAGCAGAACCATGGGGAATACACAAAGATTATAATTCCTATAATATAAGTAATGAAGATAGAGCGCAGATGGAAGCTTTAGAACCTATTGCTTATTTGGTGATACAAAATGGTAAAATCCTCTATGAAGAATACTGGGATGGTTATAGTGAAACAAGCCTGTCCAACTCCTTCTCTGCTGCTAAATCTGTAGTTTCTCTGCTGATTGGAATTGCTTTAGATGAGGGGCATATTAAAAGCCTCGACCAAAAAGTAATGGATTTTATTCCTGAATACAATACTCCTAAAAATAGTGTTTTGAGTATACGAGATGTACTCACCATGAGCTCTGGCCTCAATTGGGATGAATCCTATTCTAGCCCATTTTCATTAACAACAGAAGCCTATTATGGCAGCGACCTCCCCAGGTTAATTACATCTTTAGTTGTGGTAGAAGAACCGGGAAAGAAATTCAATTATCTAAGCGGTAATACCGAGGTATTAGCCATGGTTGTACAAGCAGCTACAGGTAAATCTATCAGCGATTATGCATCAGAGAAAATATGGACTAAAATAGGTTCAGAACATGACGCCCTCTGGAATTTAGACAGTAAGGATGGAATGGAGAAAGCTTATTGCTGTTTTAACACTAACGCTAGAGATTTTGCTCGTTTTGGTCAATTAATACTAAATGATGGTAGCTGGAATTCAAAACAAATCGTTTCTGAAAAATATATAAAAGAAGCTACAAGTCCTGCAAAATGGCTATTAGGGGAAGACAACAAACCTTTGAGTTATTATGGCTACCAGTACTGGATCATCAATTATAATGGTCAGCAATTACCTTATATGCGTGGTATTTTAGGACAATATATTATTCCAATAAAAGATAAAAATGCTGTTATTGTTAGATTAGGCCATAAAAGAAGCACAGAATATATCAATCATCACCCTTCTGATGTTTATCATTATTTAGATATAGCAGAAAAAATACTTAAGCCATAACATACTATTATAATGTGTCTTATAAATTATTTATTAATTACAAGATTCTATTCCTATTATTTATATTAATTAAATAGCGTCCTAATAACTAATAAAGATTTCTCGCTACGCTTCGAAATGAACGAAGTAATTGTGTGTAACCAAGGGCGCACAAACCCAATTACATTGACATTGGTATTTGTGCGCCCTTTCTCTCCGTTTTTCTGATGGTCATTTCGAAGGAGAAGTGTGCTTCGACTGAGAAATCTCACTCTTTATAACAAACAGATTTCTCCTTCCTTACAGTCCCTCGAAATGAACTGATATTTTGATATAGTAAAGGCAGAAATGGCTTGTTTTGAGCAGTATTGTTAATTAATTCTATTCTAATTATTTATATTATTTACTTGATACTATTTTAACTATTCACAAAAGCATATCCAAAAGCTGAAGCACAAATTATTAACCCAAAGAATTTTAGAGATTTTTTAACATAAGACCTGTGTTTTTCATATTCAAATCAAGTAGTTAGAAAGGTTTATAATTGGCTTTCATTTCAAAATTTATTATGTTTGCATAATATATTTTCGTATGATAATTTCTAGAAATTAAAAGCTAAATATTCGAAATGAAAAGCAAAACTCCTATTTATAAGCCTAAGAATAATGTAAGAATAATAACTGCTGCATCTTTATTTGATGGCCACGATGCTGCTATTAATGTGATGCGACGAATCATACAATCCAGTGGTGCGGAAGTTATTCATTTAGGCCATAATCGTTCCGTACAAGAAATAGTAGATTGTGCCATACAAGAAGATGCACAAGCCATTGCCATCACCAGTTATCAGGGCGGTCACAATGAGTTCTTTACCTATATGTACGATCTTTTAAAAGAAAAAGAATGCGAACATATCAAGATTTTTGGAGGAGGTGGAGGAGTCATATTACCCACAGAAATTGAAGAATTACACAAATATGGCATCACTAGAATATACTCACCAGATGATGGTCGTGAATTAGGCTTACAAGGAATGATTAATGATTTATTGGAGCAATCTGATTTTCCAACCGGTAAAAATATTACATTTCAAAAAGAGCTCATCATACAAAAAGATGCAAAGCATATTGGCCAGTTGATTTCTGCCATGGAGAATTATCCTGATGAAACGGAGGAGGCTAGAAATAAAATAGAGGCCATGATTTCAAAAGAAATCCCTGTGATAGGAATTACGGGTACAGGTGGTAGTGGGAAGTCCTCATTAGTTGACGAGTTAGTTAGAAGATATTTAGCAGATTTTACGGACAAAACCATTGCAATTATCTCGGTAGATCCTTCAAAAAGAAAATCTGGAGGAGCTCTTTTAGGAGATAGAATCAGAATGAACAGTATCAATAACTCGAGAGTCTACATGCGTTCTCTCGCCACTCGTCAAGCCAATTTAGCCCTGTCGCGCTATGTAGCTGATGCTTTAAACATACTCAAAGCTGCTAATTTTGATCTCCTCATTTTAGAGACTAGCGGTATTGGACAATCGGATACTGAAATTACAGAGTTTAGTGATACAAGTCTCTATGTAATGACTCCTGAATACGGAGCAGCCACACAACTAGAAAAGATTGACATGCTAGATTTTGCTGACTTTATCGCCATTAATAAATTCGATAAAAGAGGAGCGCTAGATGCTTTACGTGATGTGAAAAAGCAATACATGAGAAATCATGGTCTTTTTGATGCGGAACTGGATGATTTACCTGTCTTTGGAACAGTAGCTTCTCAATTTCACGACACGGGAGTTGTAGAATTATATATTGAATTGATTAAAAAGGTAAATGAGATTAGCGCAGGTAAATTCCCAAGCCAGCAATTAAGAGAGAAAAATCAGAAAAAGACATTTATCATTCCACCAAATAGGACAAGATATCTTAGTGAAATTTCAGAAACCATCAGAAATTATAACCAATGGGTGGAAAAACAAGCTGAATTGGCGCATCAACTTCATGGGCTCGAAATGGCCAAATCTCATCTGGAATCTAGCCATGTATCAATTCAACTCATCCAAGAACTAGATAAAGAAATACATCAACAGAATCTAGATTTAGATCCAAGAAACAAAGAAATACTAAAAAACTGGGACACCAAAGTAGCTCAATTTTCTGGTGATGAATTTTCCTATAAAGTTAGAGATAAAGAAATTAAAGTCACCACAAACACCACAACACTTTCTGGACTCAAGATTAATAAACTGGCCCTCCCCAAATACAAGAGTAAAGGAGATATTTTAAAATGGTCATTACTTGAAAACCTACCTGGAGAGTTTCCTTATGCCGCTGGAGTATTCCCATTTAAAAGAGAAGGTGAAGATCCTACGAGAATGTTTGCAGGAGAAGGAGGCCCTGAAAGAACCAATAAACGATTCCATTATGTATCTAAAGGATTGCCGGCAAAAAGGCTTTCCACTGCATTCGATTCTGTAACGCTTTATGGGGAAGATCCAGATCGTAGACCTGATATTTATGGGAAAATAGGTAATGCTGGAGTAAGTATTGCTTGCTTAGATGATGCTAAGAAATTATATTCTGGTTTCAATTTATCAGATCCGAAAACTTCTGTTTCCATGACTATTAATGGTCCAGCTCCTATTTTAGTAGGTTATTTTATGAATGCAGCTATAGATCAACAATGCGAAATCTATATCAAAGAGAATGGCTTAGAGGATTCTGTCCATAAAAAGATAGAAGAATTATTTGCCAAAAAAGGAACTCAACGTCCATCCTATCAAGGAGAACTTCCAGAAACAAATAATGGCTTAGGGTTAATGCTTCTGGGTGTAACCGGAGATATGGTTTTACCTAATAAGGTTTATCAAAGAATCAAGGAGGACACAATTTGCAGAGTAAGAGGAACGGTTCAAGCTGACATCCTCAAAGAAGATCAAGCCCAAAATACCTGTATTTATTCTACTGATTTTAGCTTAAAACTGATGGGAGATGTCCAAGAATACTTTATCGATAATAATATCAATAATTTCTATTCGGTATCAATATCAGGATATCATATTGCAGAAGCTGGTGCTAATCCAATTTCTCAACTGGCTTTTACACTTTCTAATGGCTTCACTTATGTTGAATATTACCTAAGCCGAGGAATGGACATCAATAAATTTGCACCTAACCTATCTTTCTTTTTCAGCAATGGATTAGAACCAGAATATGCAGTAATAGGAAGAGTAGCTAGAATTATTTGGGCAAAAGCTATGAAGAATAAATACGGTGCCAATAGTCGTTCACAAAAACTAAAATATCATATTCAGACTTCAGGTCGTTCACTTCATGCCCAGGAGATCGATTTTAATGACATAAGAACTACCCTACAAGCACTTTATGCCATATACGACAACTGTAACTCACTCCATACCAATGCATATGATGAAGCCATCACTACACCTACTGAGGAGTCTGTTAGACGAGCAATGGCGATTCAACTGATCATCAATCATGAATTGGGAATGGCAAAAAACCAGAATCCTCTTCAAGGTGCATTTATTATTGAAGAATTAACTGCTTTGGTTGAAGAAGCAGTACTTTCAGAGTTTGACAGAATTACAGAAAGAGGAGGTGTATTAGGAGCCATGGAAACCATGTATCAACGTTCAAAAATACAAGAGGAATCCTTATATTATGAAGGGCTTAAACACTCTGGAGGACTTCCAATCATGGGTGTTAATACATTTTTGAGCTCGAATGGATCTCCTACCATTATTCCTCAAAATGTGATTAGAGCTAGACCTGAAGAAAAGGAATATCAAATTGAAATGCTAGGTCAGTTACATCACACTTATCAAGAAGAATCCGAAAAAGAAATAGCAGAATTAAAAGAAGTAGCTTCAAAAGGAGGAAATATTTTCAATCAATTAATGGAAACCACCAAACATTGTTCTTTAGGTCAAATTACCGGAGCATTATTCAATATTGGTGGACAATACAGAAGAAATATGTAGTTATAATTTCATAGATAAAAATATAGATATTTTTCACTGAAAATATTTTTATCTTCGCTTATTGAACACCTTAAAAAACGACACACATGATATCAAAAGAAATATTGGTGATTTACCCACAAGTACACCAAACAAAAATTGCCGTTTACCGAAATATAAATGTAATCTTCCTAAAAACAATAAAGCATAAAGCGGAGGATCTTGATAAGTTTAACCAAGTAATGGATCAGGTTGATTTTAGAACGCAAGCTATACTTTCTGAACTAAAGTCAAATGATGTCAACTATGAGGCCATAGAAGTTGTTGTGGCCAGAGGAGGATTAATAAAACCTTTAAAAGTTGCTGGAGTATATGAGATAAACGATTTAATGAAGGAACATTTATTAACTGGTTATCAAGGAATGCACGAAACCAATATGGGTGGAATTATTGCAGATAATATTTCTAAAGAACTACCAAATGCTCGTGCATTTTTAGCAGATCCAGTAGTCGTCGATGAACTTGATGATATTGCCAGAGTAACCGGCCATCCAGAATTTGAACGAAAATCTATTTTCCATGCTTTGAATCATAAATACATAGCAAGAAAATTTGCCAAGAGCAATAATAAATGTTATTATGACATGCGAATGATTATTGCACATATAGGTGGTGGTGGAACTTCAATTGGAGCGCACAAAGGTGGGAAAGTTGTTGATGTGAATCAAGCATTTGATGGCGCTGGCCCATTTTCTCTTCATAGAACAGGTACTTTACCAACTGGTAAACTAGTAGACACTTGCTTTAGCGGAAAATACACTAAAGAAGAAATCATGAAAATGATTACAAAAGAGGGCGGCATTCATGCTCATCTAGGCACAAGTAATATTCATGAAATATTTGAAAGAATTGCCAATGGTGACGAAAAAGCTAAATTCTATATGGAAGCCATGGCATATAATGTAGCCAAGCACATTGGCAGTATGGCTGCAGCTCTCGATTTCAATGTAGACGCTATCTTATTAAGTGGCAGCATTTTCAACTATCCTCTTTTCACAGAATATTTAAGTGAAAAAATAAAGTCAGTTGCTCCTATAGCATTATTTCCTAGCGTAAACGACTTAGACGCACTTGCTATGAATTCCTATTTAGCCTTAAAAGGAGAAATTGACATTAACGAATATAAATAAGAAATCGCATTATGGCTCATTGGTTAGAGGAGGCTGAACAAGTAATCAGTAAGAAAGAAGATAAAAAGCTTCAAAGGAAAGATAAAATCGTAGTCAAGAAAGATAACGTTAAACAGAATCGAATTGAGCTAGAGGATGACTATTTGAAGATTATTGGTCATATTGAATCTATCATCGATAGAGTTAATAGCTTACCCAAAAACAGTAGGATGCCCTTTGGCCAGATATTTGGGAAACCTAAAACGAGTAAACTTGATAATTTACTCTATAAATTTCACAGTAGTAGACGAATTATCAATAAAGAATTTGCTGGTATCATGGCGCCTCTAAAATCTCAGCATTATAAGAATACGAGATCCTTTTTTATCAGTATTGCTAAAGAAAGAGGTCATCTCTTATTAGAATACAAGGAAGTCAGATCAAAAAGAATAAGGTTAAATGATCAAATCCATAATTTTTGGAATAAAATACCAATCATTAAGAACATCAAAAGAAAAGAATCTCATGAAGTGAAGGAAAAAATAAAACTAATTCATATCAAAGATTATACAGAGGAATTAATTCTAGATCATATAGATTGGCTAGCCTTTAAAGAAAAAGGAGGTCAATTCTTCGAGGACTAGTCAAAATAAAAAAAGCCGTTTCAAAAATTGAAACGGCTTTTTCTTTTTAAGCTTCTGCTGTAGGCCCTCCCATAGAGAATTGCATCCCCGGATCCCCACCTTTCGATTCTTTAATAGGTCCGTGCATAGCTTCGAACTTTCTTAAATTATCTGCCAATGCTTTATACAAACGTTTGGCATGTTCTGGTGTTAAAATAATCCTAGACTTAACCTTTCCCTTAGGAACACCTGGCATCATCTTTACAAAGTCAATAATAAATTCAGCATGAGAGTGAGTGATAACTGCCATATTTGAATATTGGCCTTCTGCTACTTCATCGCTTAACTCAATATTGAGTTTATTTTGCTTTAAATTATTATCTGACATAATTCTATTTTTTAATCGTTATGACCTAAACTTTCTTCGCGACTCATTAATAAAGCTTGGTACTCTTCACTAGAACCAACAATTAAGTTTTCATATTCTCTTAATCCAGTACCTGCAGGAATTAGATGTCCAACGATAACGTTTTCTTTCAATCCTAGTAAGTGATCACGCTTAGCATTAATAGCAGCATTGGTCAATACTTTGGTTGTTTCCTGGAAAGAAGCGGCAGAAATGAAACTCTTAGTTTGAAGAGAAGCACGAGTAATCCCTTGCAATACCTGACGCCCTGTAGCTGGCTTAGCATCTCTAGAAGTAATTAATGCTAAATCTTTACGACGCAACATCGAATTATCTTCTCTCAGCTTTCTGGCAGTTATAATCTGTCCTGCAACTACTTCAGTACTATCACCTGGATCTTCAACTACTTTCTGTCCGAAAATGAAATCATTTTCTTCCAAGAAGTCAATACGATTCGCCAATTCTCCTTCTAAAAACTTAGTATCTCCTTGGTCCATAATCTCAACTTTACGCATCATCTGGCGAACAATCACCTCAAAATGCTTATCATTGATCTTTACCCCCTGAAGTCGATATACTTCCTGAATCTCATTCACAATATATTCTTGAACCTTCATAGGTCCTTTAATTGCTAAAATATCGGCAGGAGTCATAGCACCTTCTGATAATGGAGTACCTGATTTTACGAAGTCATTTTCTTGAGCCAAAATTTGTTTTGATGTTGCAATCAAATATTTCTTTTGCTCATTAGTTTTACTTGTAATAATTACCTCTCTATTACCACGCTTCAATTTCTTACCAAAGCTAACAACACCGTCAATTTCAGCAACCTTAGCAGGATCAGATGGGTTACGTGCTTCGAATAACTCAGTTACTCTTGGCAGACCACCAGTAATATCACCAGACTTACCAACTGCACGAGGAATCTTCACTAAAATTTCTCCTGCTTTGATACTGTCCTTCTCGTTTACAATAATATGAGAACCAACTGGAATATCATATATTTTAACAACTTCCCCAGCAGAATTTAATATTCTGATATTAGGGTTGATACCTTTTTTCTTAGTCTCAATAACTACTTTATCTTGGAATCCAGTTTGCTCATCAGATTCTACTCTAAATGTGATACCTTGAATAATATTCTCAAATGCGACCTTACCTTTAACTTCAGATATGATAACCGCATTATAAGGATCCCACTCACAGATGACATCTTCTTTCTTTAAAGTATCTCCAGGCTTTTTATAAAGTTTCGAACCATAAGGAATATTGGAAGAAGCTAGTGCAACATTGGTTTTCTTATCTACAATTTTCATTTCTGCAGAACGTCCAATAACCACATTATACTTTTCTCCTTCAGAATCTACATATTCAATAGTTCTTAGTTCATCGATAACTAATTCTCCATCGAACTTAGACATGATCTTTGAAGCAGTAGCAATATTAGAAGCAGTACCCCCAACGTGGAAAGTTCTCAATGTCAACTGGGTTCCTGGTTCACCAATAGACTGAGCTGCAATAACACCAACAGCCTCTCCTTTTTGAACCATTCTTCCACTTGCAAGGTTACGTCCATAACATTTAGCACAAACACCTTTTTTAGATTCACAAGTTAATACCGAACGAATCTCTACTGATTCGATTCCAGCAGTTTCGATTTCTTTAGCTATCTCCTCAGTTATATGATCTCCACCAGCAACGATTAACTCTTTTGTTACAGGATGGTAAACTTCATAGACAGTTGTTCTACCAAGAATTCTTTCATAAATGGTTTCTACAGTTTCTTCACCTTTCTTTAAAGCTGTAACTGAAAGACCTCTTAATGTCCCACAATCAGGTTCAGAAATAATAACATCTTGTGCAACATCGACTAAACGACGTGTAAGATAACCAGCATCAGCAGTTTTAAGCGCAGTATCGGCCAAACCTTTACGAGCACCGTGAGTAGAAATAAAGTACTCTAATACTGATAAACCTTCTTTAAAGTTAGAAAGAATAGGATTCTCAATAATCTCTCCTCCAGAAGCACCAGACTTTTGTGGCTTAGCCATCAATCCCCTCATACCACTTAACTGACGAATTTGTTCTTTAGAACCCCTCGCTCCAGAGTCAAGCATCATATAAACTGAATTAAATCCTTGCTTATCCTTAATTAACTCAGTCATTAATGTATGAGTTAAATGAGAGTTGGCATGGGTCCAAATATCAATAATCTGATTATATCTTTCTGTATTAGTAATGAAACCCATATTATAGTTATTCATTACTTCATTTACTTCTTGATTGGCATCAATAACTAACTGCTCTTTAATCTCAGGAATGATTACATCACCAAGGTTAAAAGACAATCCGCCTTTGAAAGCCATATTATAACCAATCGATTTAATATCATCAAGGAATTTGGTTGTTTTAGCAGTACCAAATACTTTAATCATATCACCAATAATATCTCTTAAAGATTTCTTAGTTAACAATTGGTTGATATAAGCAAAACCTCTTGGAACAACTTGGTTGAAAAGAACTCTTCCCACTGTTGTTTCAATAAGGTGATTTACTTCTTCACCATCTACCATGTCATAAACCTTAACCTTGATTATGGCATGTAGATCTACACTTTTCTCATTATAAGCAATAATTACTTCTTCAGGAGAATAGAAGGTATATCCTTCTCCTTTAACAACTAATTCCTCAGTAGATTTTCTTGGCTTGGTCATATAATACAGACCCAAAACCATATCCTGAGATGGTACCGTAATTGGGGCACCATTAGCAGGGTTTAAAATATTATGAGAAGCTAACATTAGAGTTTGGGCTTCCAAAATAGCAGCATTTCCTAGGGGAACATGAACAGCCATCTGGTCACCATCAAAATCCGCGTTAAAAGCAGTACAAACTAATGGGTGAAGCTGTATCGCTTTTCCTTCAATCAGTTTAGGTTGGAAAGCCTGAATACCTAATCTGTGCAGTGTAGGAGCACGGTTTAGCATAACTGGATGTCCCTTCAAAATGTTTTCAAGGATATCCCAAACAACAGGATCTTTTCTATCTACAATTTTCTTAGCTGATTTTACAGTCTTTACAATACCTCTCTCCAGTAATTTACGAATAATAAAAGGTTTGAAGAGCTCAGAGGCCATACCCTTAGGCAAACCACACTCATTCAATTTCAATTCAGGACCAACAACAATAACAGAACGTCCAGAATAATCCACACGTTTACCAAGTAAGTTCTGACGGAAACGTCCTTGCTTACCTTTCAAACTATCACTTAGAGATTTTAATGCACGATTACTGTCTGTTTTAACTGAATTCGCTTTTCTAGAATTATCATATAAAGAATCAACAGCTTCTTGTAACATACGTTTTTCATTACGCATAATTACATCTGGAGCTTTGATTTCTATTAATCTTTTTAATCGATTATTTCTAATGATTACACGACGATATAAATCATTCAAATCAGAAGTAGCAAAACGACCACCATCAAGAGGTACCAAAGGTCGCAATTCTGGTGGAATTACCGGAACTACCTTAACAATCATCCACTCAGGACGATTTTCAATTCTTGATTGTGCTTCACGAAAAGCTTCAAAAACTTGTAGACGTTTTAATGCATCTTGTTTACGTTGCTGTGAAGTTTCAGTATTTGCTTTATGTCTTAATTCAAATGATACCTTATCGAGATCAAGATTTGAAAGGATGTCATAAATGGCATCAGCTCCCATCTTTGCAACGAACTTGTCAGGATTACTATCATCTAGAGATTGGTTTTCTACAGGAATAGTTTCTAGAATATCGAAATATTCTTCTTCCGTTAAGAAATCCATTTTATTTAAATCAGTACCATCTACATTACGAGCTATACCAGGGTTAATCACCACATAGCGCTCATAATATATAATAGTATCTAATTTTTTTGATTGAAGACCTAAAAGGGCTCCAATTTTATTTGGCAAGGAACGGAAAAACCAGATATGTGAAACAGGAACAACTAACTGAATATGACCCATTCTTTCACGTCGAACTTTCTTTTCAGTTACTTCAACGCCACAACGATCACAAACGATTCCTTTGTATCTAATTCTTTTATATTTCCCACAATGACACTCATAATCTTTTACAGGCCCAAAAATACGCTCACAAAACAAACCATCACGTTCTGGTTTATATGTTCTGTAATTGATAGTTTCAGGTTTCAAAACCTCTCCACTAGACTGCTCCAGAATTTGTTCTGGAGAAGCTAGACTAATGGTTATGGAATTAAAACTTCCCTGTGTAAGATAATTTTCTTTTCTAAAAGCCATATTTACAATGTATTATAAATCTGAGTTATTATAACTCCTTACTTATCAAAATTAACACTCAATCCTAAACCTTTAAGTTCATGTACTAAAACATTAAACGATTCAGGAATACCAGGCTTTGGCATATTATCACCCTTAACTATAGCTTCATAAGCTTTAGCACGGCCAATAACATCATCAGACTTAATGGTAAGAATTTCTTGAAGAACGTTGGCAGCACCAAATGCTTCAACAGCCCAAACTTCCATCTCACCAAAACGCTGACCACCAAACTGGGCTTTACCTCCAAGAGGTTGCTGCGTAATTAATGAGTAAGGTCCAATAGAACGAGCGTGCATCTTGTCATCCACCATGTGGTGAAGTTTCAACATATAGATATATCCAACAGTTGCCATTTGATCGAAGCGTTCCCCTGTTCCACCATCATAAAGATGCACCGCACCATTCATAGGAAGATTAGCTTGACGCATATAATCATTTATTTGATCAAGAGAAGCACCATCAAAAATTGGGGTTGAGAATCGTAAGCCAAGCTCTTTACCAGCCCACCCAAGAACAGTTTCGTAAATCTGTCCCAAGTTCATTCTTGAAGGTACTCCTAGTGGATTCAATACGATATCTACAGGAGAACCATCTTTTAAGAATGGCATATCTTCTTCACGAACAATCTTAGCAACAATACCTTTGTTACCGTGACGGCCCGCCATTTTATCACCAACTTTTAATTTTCTTTTCTTAGCCACATAAACTTTTGCCATTTGAACAATACCACTTGGTAATTCATCACCAATAGTAGTCATCATTTTATTTCTGTTCACTTCAGCTAAAGCTTGCTTATATTTCAAGGTGAAATTATTAATGACTTCTTTAATCATGTCATTCTTCTCGGAATCTGTAGTCCATCCAATAGGATTTACATTTAGATAATCGATACTCATTAATAATTTCTGAGAGAATTTAGATTTCTTAGGAATGATAGGCTCATTATAATTATCATAAACACCTTGACTTGTCTTACCACTAACTAAAACGATCAACTTGTCGACTAGTTTATTCTTTAATTCAGCTACTTCCTTTTGGAAAGTTTCCTCTAATGTATCAATTAGATCTTTTTCTTTAGATTTTGATCTACGATCTCTTATCTTTCTTGAGAACAACATTTTATTAATAACAACACCAATCATCGATGGAGGTGCTTTTAATGAAGCATCCTTTACATCACCAGCTTTATCACCAAAGATAGCACGTAATAATTTCTCTTCTGGTGTTGGATCACTTTCACCTTTTGGTGTAATCTTTCCAATCAAAATATCACCCGCAGTAATATCAGCACCAATTCTAATGATACCATTTTCATCCAAATCCTTAGTCGCTTCAGCACTAATATTAGGAATATCATTAGTTAACTCTTCCACTCCACGTTTTGTATCTCTTACTTCTAGAGTAAATTCTTCAACGTGAACAGAAGTAAAAATGTCTTCTTTAACAACTTTTTCAGAGATAACAATAGCATCCTCAAAGTTATAACCTTTCCAAGGCATGAAAGCCACTTTCAAGTTTCTACCAAGAGCTAATTCACCATTTTGAGTAGCATAGCCTTCACATAATACTTGACCTTTCACGACTTTGTCACCACGTTTAACGATAGGTCGAAGGTTAACACTAGTATTCTGATTGGTACGCATAAACTTTGGCAGGCTATATTTTTTGATATCATCATCAAAACTTACCAAACGAGCTCTTTCGTCACGAGAATAACGAATAACAATTTCTTTAGCATCCACATATTCTACAACACCCTCGCCTTCTGCATTTATAAGCACACGAGAATCACGAGCTACATTACCTTCAATTCCTGTTCCAACAATTGGAGCCTCAGAATTCAATAAAGGCACTGCTTGACGCATCATGTTTGAACCCATTAAAGCACGGTTAGCATCATCATGCTCCAAGAATGGAATCAAAGAAGCAGCTATAGATGCTATTTGGTTAGGAGCAGTATCGATAAGGTCTACTTCTTCTTTCGGAATAATAGGATAATCCGCAAGTGAACGAGCTTTAACTTTATCTCTTTCGATAACTCCATCATCACTCATTAAAGTAGTAGCTTGAGCAATAATCTTATTCTCTTCTTGCTCTGCACTTAGATATATAGGATCTTCAAATTTCTTAACAACACCTTTTTCTACTTTATAATAAGGTGTTTCTATAAAACCTAGTTTATCAATTTTCGCATAAACACATAGTGAAGATATCAAACCAATGTTTGGACCCTCAGGAGTTTCAATAGTACATAAACGACCATAGTGAGTATAGTGGACATCACGCACCTCAAAACCAGCTCTTTCTCTAGACAGTCCACCTGGACCTAGAGCAGAAATTCTTCTCTTGTGTGTTAACTCAGAAAGCGGATTCGTTTGATCCATAAACTGAGATAACTGATTGGTTCCAAAGAAAGAGTTAATAACAGATGATAATGTTTTGGCGTTAATCAATTCTGTTGGAGTAAACACCTCGTTATCACGCACATTCATTCTTTCACGAATAGTACGTGCCATACGTGCTAAACCTACACCAAATTGCTGGTATAATTGTTCTCCTACAGTTCTAACTCTACGATTACTTAAGTGATCAATATCATCTACATCAGTTTTAGAATTCACTAACTTAATTAGATATTTGATGATATGAATGATATCTTCTTTTGTTAATACTCTAGTATCTAAACTAGTAGTTAATTGAAGTTTGGTGTTAATTCTATAACGACCCACTTCACCTAAATCATAACGACTGTCAGAGAAGAATAATTTATCAATAATGCCACGAGCAGTTTCCTCATCTGGTGGCTCAGCATTCCTTAACTGACGATATATATATTCAACAGCTTCTTTCTCACTGTTGGCAGAATCTTTTTGTAAAGTATTAAAAATAATAGCATAATCCTTACTAGCTTCAGAATCCTTATGAATAAAAATAGTTTTAATTCCAGAATCTAAAATCGCTTCAATATGCTCTTTTTCAATGATGGTTTCACGCTCAATAATAACGTCCGTTCTTTCAATAGAAACAACTTCTCCAGTATCTTCATCAACGAAATCTTCTATCCATTTACGAACAACATGAGCGGCAAGTCTATTTCCGACAACTCTTTTCAGTCCAGTTTTAGAAACTTTTATTTCTTGAGCTAAATCAAATATTTCTAAAATATCTTTATCACTTTCATAACCAATTGCTCTAAGCAATGTCGTTACAGGTAATTTTTTCTTTCTATCGATATAGGCATAAAGAACACCATTGATATCAGTAGAGAATTCCATCCAAGATCCCTTAAAAGGAATGATTCGAGCAGAATATAATTGGGTTCCGTTGGCATGACGACTTTGTCCAAAGAAAACACCAGGAGAACGATGCAACTGTGATACAATTACTCGTTCAGCGCCATTAACAATAAAAGTACCTTTGGGAGTCATATAAGGAATCATCCCTAAATAAACATCTTGTATGATAGTTTCAAAATCCTCATGTTCAGGATCTGTACAATATAATTTCAACTTTGCTTTTAGAGGTACGCTATAAGTTAAGCCTCGATATACACACTCATCCATAGAGTATCTTGGAGGATCAACAAAATAGTCGATAAATTCTAATACAAAGTTATTTCTTGCATCTGTTATAGGAAAATTCTCGCTAAATACTTTGAACAATCCTTCATTAATTCTATTTTCAGGATTTGTTTCCAGTTGGAAATACTCCTGAAAAGATTTAAGTTGAATATCAAGAAAGTCAGGGTAATCCAGCTGAATTTTTGATGATGCAAATTTTATTCGGTCTGTTTGATAAGTTGCCAACGCTTAAAATTTTTAATGATTATGATATTGACGAAAAAGACTCTTGAATATACGACGAAAAATAGACAAGCAGAATTACTCTGCTTTGCCTATTTTCATAGTATTAGTAATATGTAATAATTACTTAATTTCTACCTCAGCTCCAGCTTCTTCTAAAGAAGTTTTCAATGCTTCAGCTTCGTCTTTAGTAACACCTTCTTTTAATGGAGCAGGTGCGCTATCAACTAATCCTTTAGCTTCTTTAAGTCCTAAGCTAGTTAATTCTTTAACTAGTTTAACAACAGCTAATTTAGATGCACCAGCTGCTTTTAAAATTACGTCAAAAGAAGTTTGTTCTTCAGCTGCTTCGTCTCCACCAGCTGCAGGACCTGCCATTGCTACTGCAGCAGCTGCAGGCTCAATACCATATTCTTCTTTAAGAACTTCTGCTAATTCGTTTACTTCTTTAACAGTTAAGTTTACTAACTGTTCTGCAAATGCTTTAATATCTGCCATTTTATTTAAATTTAAATTGTTTCTAATATAAAAAATTATTCAGGACGCTCTGATAATGTCTTTACTAAGCCTGCAATAGTATTTCCACCACTTTGAAGTGCTGAAATAACATTTTTTGCAGGGGACTGAAGTAACATAACGATATCACCAATAAGTTCCTCTTTTGATTTGATGTTTGCTAATACATCGAGTTGATCATCACCGATATACACTGACTCTTCAACATAAGCACCTTTTAACATTGGAATACTACCTTTTTTTCTAAAACCTTTAATAAGTTTAGCAGGTGCATTACCAACATTTGAAAACATAATTGATGAATTGCCTTTAAGTACTTCGTATATATCATCGAAGTTCTTGTCAGACTCATCCATAGCTAGTTTAAGCAAGGTGTTCTTAGCTACAACCAACTTAACCTCTTTCTTAAAAGACTCTCTACGTAGTTTACTAGTATCTTCGGCATTTAAACCTGCGATATCAGTAACATACAAATGAGCGTACTCATCTATTGTTGCCTTTAAAGATGCGATTAATTGATTTTTATTTTCTTTCCTCATACTATAATCGTTTATAGATTGCCGAAAATTACGTTATATATTGCTATTGGGTAACTGACTTCAGATCAACCTGAATTCCAGGACTCATAGTACTGCTTATAAAGATACTTTTTACATAAGTACCTTTAGCTGCAGCAGGTTTCATTTTAAGAACAAGAGTAATCAATTCTCTAGCATTTTCCAGAATCTGTTCAGGAGTGAACGATACCCTAGCAACACCAGAATGGATGATACCAAACTTGTCAACTTTAAAATCAATTTTACCTGCTTTAGCAGCAGTTACAGCTTTACCAATTTCCATGGTAACTGTACCTGTTTTTGGATTAGGCATTAAGCCTCTAGGTCCAAGAATTCTACCAAGTGCACCAACTTTTGGCATTACACTAGGCATGGTGATCACGACATCAATATCCGTCCAACCGCTTTTAATCTTAGCGACATACTCGTCAAGACCAACATAATCAGCTCCGGCTGCTTTAGCTTCTTCTTCTTTATCTGGTGTACAAAGTACTAACACTTTGAGCTCTTTACCTGTTCCATGAGGAAGTGTTACAGATCCACGTACCATTTGATTGGCTTTACGTGGGTCTACTCCCAAACGAATGTCAAGATCAACTGAAGCATCAAATTTAGTCATTGTAATTTTCTTTACAACTTCTGCAGCTTCACTCAAAGAATAGACTTTAGTAGCATCATACTTTGCTAAAGCTTCTTTTCTGTTTTTTGTGATTTTACCCATTTAATTTAATTTTTACATTAAGTATACAAATACTCTAGAAAGGTCTTTCACCTTTAATTTTAACACCCATACTACGGGCCGTACCAGCTACCATACTCATACATGATTCAACTGTGAAGGCATTCATGTCAACCATTTTTCCTTCAGCAATTCCTCTAACTTGTTCCCAAGTAATTGTAGCCACTTTAACTCTATTAGGTTCTGGTGAACCTTTTTTAAGTTTTGCAGCTTCCATGATCTGTACAGCAACAGGAGGCGTTTTCAAGATAAAGTCAAAAGACTTATCCTTATACACTGTAATAATAACAGGAATTGTTTTTCCTGCTTGTTCCTGTGTACGCGCATTAAATTGCTTACAAAATTCCATAATATTCACTCCCTTAGCACCTAATGCAGGTCCTACTGGTGGTGATGGATTTGCAGCTCCTCCTTTGATTTGCAACTTAATTAATCCACTAACTTCTTTAGCCATTTTTAATATTTAAAAGGATTAATAAGAAATGATTTATGACTCTTTACTTACTTGCATAAACCCTAGTTCCAATGGAGTCTTTCTTCCGAAAATCTTCACCATCACTTTAAGTTTACGTTTTTCCTCGTTGATTTCTTCAATAATTCCAGTGAAACTATTAAAAGGTCCATCGATGACTGTAACCGATTCTCCAACAATAAATGGAACACTTAATTCTTCGCCTTTCTCACCTAATTCATCAACTTTTCCAAGTATTCGCTTCACTTCTGAAGCACGAATAGGTTCTGGCTCGCCTTTGGTTCCAAGAAAACCAATAACATTAGGAACATTTTTTACGGTATGCATTATTTCACCTTCCAAATTGGAAACTTCTATTAACACATATCCAGGAAAATAATTCCTTTCTTTAATGATCTTTTTACCGTTTCGAATCTGATACACCTTCTCGGTAGGAATCAGTATTTGCGAGATATTGTCTTGATATTTAAGTCGCCTTATCTCACTTTCGAGATATTCCTTAACTTTCTTTTCCTTCCCACTAACGGCTCTGACTACATACCATTTTTTCTTTTGCTCGCTCATACTAAATCAATAGAGGTTTTCAAGAGATTAAATCAAATAACTATAATGAAACTATACTATTATTAACTAAAGAGGCCATAAAAGCCATCTAAAAGTTCTCTAAACGAAATATCCATCAAAAATACCATAAAGGCAATAATAAGGGAAGCAATGGATACTACAATAGCACTGTTTTGGAGTTCATTCCAAGTAGGCCAGGAAACCTTATGAACTAATTCATTATATGAATCCTTAGCGTAATTTATCAAACCCATGTTATATAAAGTTTAATTAAAATTTGCACGGGTGGTAGGACTCGAACCCACGACTCCTGGTTTTGGAGACCAGAGCTCTACCAACTGAGCTACACCCGTGTTTGAAACAACTTGATATATGCTAGAGGCACTTTGCAGTACCTCTAGCTCGATACCAAATTTAATTTCACTATTTATTTTTTCAAGAAATCGTAACCTATATGATTTCAGTAACCTGACCAGCACCAACTGTTCTACCACCTTCACGAATCGCGAAGCGTAAACCTTTAGTCATTGCGATCTCAGCGATTAATTTCACTTCGATAGTCAAGTTATCACCAGGCATTACCATTTCAACACCTTCTGGAAGGAAGATCTCACCAGTAACATCTGTTGTTCTGAAATAGAACTGAGGACGATATTTATTATGGAATGGAGTGTGACGTCCACCTTCTTCTTTCTTCAAGATATAAACTTCAGCTTTGAAATGTGCATGAGGAGTTACAGTATCTTTTGCAGCGATTACCATACCTCTTTTGATCTCATTCTTATCAATACCTCTTAATAATAAACCAGCGTTATCACCAGCCATACCAGTATCAAGAATCTTACGGAACATTTCTACTCCTGTAACAACTGATTTCAATTTCTCAGCACCCATACCGATAATATCAACAGGGTCACCAGTATTGATGATACCAGTTTCAATTCTACCTGTAGCAACAGTACCACGACCAGTAATTGAGAATACATCCTCAACAGGCATTAGGAATGGCTTATCTTTATCACGTTCTGGAAGTGGAATCCAAGTATCACAAGCATCCATTAATTCCATAATCTTTTCTACCCACTTGCCTTCCAAGTTCAATCCACCTAAAGCAGATCCTTGGATTACTGGAGTATTATCACCATCGAATTTGTAGAAATCTAATAATTCTCTGATTTCCATCTCTACTAATTCCAAAAGCTCTTCATCATCTACCATATCTACTTTGTTCATAAAAACAACTAGACGAGGTACACCTACCTGACGAGCTAAAAGGATGTGCTCACGTGTTTGTGGCATTGGACCATCAGTAGCAGCTACAACGATAATCGCACCGTCCATTTGGGCAGCACCAGTTACCATGTTCTTTACGTAATCCGCGTGACCAGGACAGTCAACGTGGGCATAGTGACGAGTTGCAGTTTGATACTCAACGTGAGCAGTATTAATTGTAATACCCCTTTCTTTTTCTTCAGGTGCATTATCAATAGAATCAAAACTTGCGATTTCAGACAATCCTTTTTCGGCTAATACAGTTGTAATAGCAGCAGTTAAAGTTGTTTTACCATGATCAACGTGACCAATAGTACCTATGTTCACGTGCTCTTTCGACCTATCAAATTTTTCTTTAGCCATATCGAAATTATTATTATTATAATGAAATTAAATTTATTACTTTTTTTGTTCTTGAGCCGATGATGAGAATTGAACTCATGACCTCTTCCTTACCAAGGAAACGCTCTACCCCTGAGCTACATCGGCAGCATTCTAGAAATAGAACTTAGAGCGGGAGACCGGGCTCGAACCGGCCACCTAAAGCTTGGAAGGCTTTCGCTCTACCAAATGAGCTACTCCCGCTTGAGCTATTCCTAAGTTAAGATGTCTAGTTTCTATACTTAATACTAAAAACATCATTACTCAATACATTCTATTTAAGAACTTTTTTTGTGGGGGGAGGAGGATTCGAACCTCCGAAGGCTTAGCCAACAGATTTACAGTCTGCCCCATTTGACCGCTCTGGAATCCCCCCAACAATTTATTCTCAATCTTTTAAAAGAACGAGCCGATGAACGGACTCGAACCGCCGACCGGCTGATTACAAATCAGCTGCTCTACCAACTGAGCTACATCGGCATCGTTTCTCTTGTAAATATAGTATTCATCATACTTTCAATGAACTTGCTGCAATAAAAAAGCAGCCCTTGTTTAAAAAGGACTGCAAAAATATAAACTCTGTTGTTATAAACAAAACTTTTTTTACTTTTTTTCACCAATTTAGGTTCTTGTTTTTTCTTTATGCTTAACAAGCTGGTTTCTAACCGCTTCGTATGCTTGATCGAATGCCTCTTCAAAACTAATTGCTTGTCGTTTTGAAAACATTTCGCTACCTGTAACCAAAACTTTGAGTTCGGCCACCTTATTTTCACGAGTCTCTGACTTATCGAGACGCAAATTGACATTTGCACCAAGTATTGGATCGTAAAAGGTGTTCAACTTTGAAACTTTAGTATTGATACGTGCTTCTAATTTTTGATCTGCATCAAAATGAATGGATTGAATGTCTACTTTCATTTAACCTCCTTTTTTAAGCTTTTGGGTGAGCTTGTTGATAAACCTTTTTTAATTTTTCTATAGTATTATGAGTATACACTTGTGTTGCTGCCAAACTAGCATGACCTAATAATTCTTTAACTGCATTTAGATCCGCGCCATTATTCAACATGTGCGTTGCAAATGTATGCCTTAATACATGAGGACTTTTTTTATCCTGTGTACTTACTGTGCTAAGATAGGTATTAACTATTCTATAAACAAGCTTTGGATACATCTTTTTGCCTTTTTCTGTAAGAAATAACCACTCTGTTTTTGATTCTACAATAAAATGCTTTTCTCTTAAGGCTATGTACTTTTTTAAACTTGTCAATAAATGGGGCAATAGAGGCAAAATCCTCTCTTTATTTCTTTTTCCCAAGACCTTTATTTGCCCCAAACTCAAATCTATTTGATTCAATGTTAAACCAATTAATTCCGCTCGTCTGATTCCTGTGGAGTAAAACAAATCTATAATCAGCTTGTCTCTAAACTCAATAAAAGATGATTCATCCACCTCCATATCAGTAATCAATTCCATTTTAGACTCCTCTATAAAAACAGGAAGTCGTTTTTTTTGTTTAGGACCTTGGATTTTCAGACTAGGGTTTTTCTTTATTATTTCTTGTCTAGATAAATACTTAAAAAATGATTTCACTGAGCTTGTTTTTCTGTTGATTGATCTGGCGGTTAAACCTTCATCCATTAAACTAGCTAACCAGCTTCTTATCATTTGATCAGAAATAGCATTCATCTCTTCAACTCCAAAATCATTATTCACAAAATCAAGGAACTGCTCAAGATCAACTTTGTAGGCTGAGCATGTATGCAAACTATAACGCTTCTCATACTCTAAATAACTCATAAAACCACATAAGGGATCGTTCATAACACCTTTTCTTAATACGTAAAGCTAAATTACACAATTTAGACTCCTCTATCTCTTAAAATATCTTAATGAAAACATAAAAAAAGACTGTTTCATTTAAATGAAACAGTCTTTTGTTTAAATTACAGACAATTTACTACTCTTCTTGAGCTTGTAAATGCTGTACATAAATAGCCTTGAGTTTTTGCTCACGTTTTCTTACGGTAGGCTTGATATAGGTTTTACGAGCTCTTAATTCTTTAACAACTCCAGTTCTCTCGAACTTTCTCTTTAACTTCTTTAAGGCTCTATCAATATTTTCGCCTTCCTTTACCGGAACAATAATCATACTAAATACGCTCTCTTTCTTTTAAATTAATTATTAAATAACGAACTGCACATCAGCATTTTAATAAAAATGCGGCTAGTTTCGGGGCACAAAAATAGTTTATTTTATTTATTTAGCAATATTATTTTAAAAAATAAGTATCATTTTCAAACTCAAGGTTTTAAGATTTTAATAGGCTCAAGGTACTATTAATACTAAATAATTAATATCTTTGACCCACACAAATACCAACATTCCAAGAAATATTTATATTATTTTTAAGGAAGAATTATGTTTCAAAATGGTAGCCTTGCTCCTATTTACAAAAACAAAAGCATTTTACAATTTACTACTGGCGTCAGTCTTTCTAGACTGGCTTGTGTTTTTTATATGATTATGTTTTTGAATGTAAATTCATTTGGGCAAAACTTTAATTGTATCGAATCTTGGTTAATATGTACATACCAGACAGTTACCTATCCTGGGGGACTTGATTTTGACGATGCAGAAATTGGTCCAGACTATGCTTGTTTAAATCAACAGAGAAATCCTGCTTGGTTTCACATGCAAATTGAACAGGTCGGCGATATTGAACTCAATATATACAACCCTGATGAAGAAGATGTTGATTTTATCTGCTGGGGACCTTTTGACAGCCCCTATGGAGCTTGTACTGATCAATTAGCATCTATTAATGAAGTGGACTGTTCCTATAGTTACACTTGGAACGAATACTGCAATATTCCTTCGGAAAATATGAATGTTGGAGATTATTATATTCTAGTAGTCATGAATTACTCTCAAGACCCATGCACAGTTACTATTGAAAAATCTGATGGGGCTGGTGAAACAGCATGTTCTGATATGATTATTAACCCCTCCAGTAATAGCCCAGTTTGTGAAGGGAATACCATCGAATTGTATGCTTCTCCCGATGGAGGCTCTTATACTTGGTTAGGCCCTAATGATTACATTTCCACCGAGCAAAACCCTATAATCACAAATGCTACTGAAGACCATATTGGCACCTACACACTTCATGTCTCCACCTCTGAAGGAAGCAGTAACCCTACTTCTATATTTGTTGATGTGAGCGAAAGCGCAGTAGCCGATTATAGTTTTACAAGCGCTTGCGCTCAACAAGCTACTCAATTTACTGATTTATCCACTTCTAATTCAGAAATTAGCTGGAGTTGGGATTTTGGAGATGGACATTCATCAACAGAACAAAACCCCGAACATATCTATTCCTATAGCGGAGTGTTTGAAGTAACCCTTACCATTGATAATGGAGGCTGTATTGACAATATCACTAAATCGGTTACCGTTACCGAAATCCCCACTGCAAACTTTTCATACTCTTTTGATAACGGAGTAGAGTGTGGAGAATCTGAAATCCAATTTACCGATGAGTCTTTATTTGAAAACACCGTGACTTGGAATTGGGATTTTGGAGATGGAAATATTTCAAATATCCAAAACCCAACATATACTTATTTCACTGGAGGAATTTATACGGTAACCTTGACGATAGAGAATGAAAATGCATGCTCCCATTCTATAAGTCAAAGCATTTCAATATATGAGCCTCCTAATATATACTTTTCTTTTACTGAAGATTGTGAGAACCAAGCTACCTTTTTCAATGATAGTGATCATATTAATATGGAAACTACCACCTCTTGGTTCTATGAGTTTGGCGACAATAATACCTCATCACAATCTAATCCTAGTCATGTTTACGATGCCCCTGGCGACTATAATGTCACATTTAGCATAACAGATGAAAATGGCTGTTCTAATAGTATTACTAGAAGTGTTAAAGTATTTCATAATCCAATAGCTAACTTTTCTAACAATACCGTCTGCGAGGGAAAAACAACTTTATTTAACAATTTATCTTATTGTCCTAGTTCTTATACGCCAGTAAATTCTTGGTATTGGGATTTTGGGGATGGAAATACCTCAATCGAAGAAAATCCAAGTCATACTTACTCAATTCAGAACAATAACTATTTTAATGTTACTCTGACAGTTGAAACAACAGCGGGATGCAGTAGCTCTTTATCAAAAACAGTTGAGATTTTAGAATCACCTCAGACGGAATTTAGTTATCAATTTAACAATGGTGCCCCTTGTCAATTTTCCGAAATACAATTTATTGATGAAAGTACAAGCTCCCAAGGAAATATCGAGACTTGGAATTGGTTTTTTGGTAATGGAGACAACTCAAACCAACAGAATCCTAACTATACCTATACAAATTCCGGTACCTATTCAGTGGAGTTAAGGGTGGGGAATTCTGGAGGATGCTATTCAAACAGTATTCAAACTATTGAAATAATTGGCAGTCCTGAAGTTGACTTCTCCTTTACCGAAGTATGTCTAGGGTCTACAACAGACTTTATTGATAGTGATTATAGTAATTCATCAGAAATAAATTCGTGGTCATATGAATTTGGGGATGGCAACACCGGAAACAGCTCAGATCCTTCTCACACCTACACCTCAACTGGAGAGTATTTCGTTCATCTAGAAGTCTTTGACATATACGGGTGCAGTAACTCAGTCTCTCACTCACTAAATGTATTTGAAGTTCCTGTTGCTGACTTTAGCTATGATTTATCTTGCCAATCTAACCCAACACATTTTACTGATTTATCAACCATTATCAGCCAGTCCACACCTATCAATCAATGGTCTTGGAGTTTTGGCGATGGTGGTTCTTCATCAAACCAGAACCCTAGTTATATTTATCCTCCAACTAGTGTGATTAACTATAACGTAAGTTTAGAAGTTGGAACATCCGAAGGTTGTACCAATAGTATTTCGAAACCAGTAGAAGTACTTCCCAGTCCACACGCCAATTTCAACTACGAAGCCTTAAATGGCACCTTTTGTCCTGGGGGTGATATTAGTTTTACCGACCTAAGCACTAGTCTGAGTTATGATATTACAAATTGGTATTGGAATTTTGGTGATTCAAATTTTTCAACGGTAACAAACCCAATTCACGAATACGATAGCCCTGGCACTTATAACGTAACTTTAACAGTAACCAATTCTGCCTCATGCATCCATGTTATCCAAAAACAAATCATTATCAATTTAGCACCTGAAATTGATTTTAGTTTTACCCCAGCCTGCTTAGGGTCGTCGACCCTATTCACAGATAGCGACTTTATCGATGTAGAAAATACTAGTGTTTGGGCATATGATTTTGGGGATGGAAACTTCTCTAACCAATCCGACCCGTCGCACTCCTATTCTACTAGTGGAGATTTTAATGTGATTTTTTCTATTACCGATATTAATGGTTGCCAGAACGCCATCGACCACATCGTGCCTGTCTACGAAAATCCAATATCTGAGTTTAGTTTTGATACCATTTGCTTCGGTGCCTACACCAATTTTAATGATTTATCCTCCTCAGATGTAGGAATAACTACTTGGGAATGGGATTTTGGAGATGGTAATATTAGTTCCGTCTCCAGCCCTACACATTTATACACACAAGCTGGCCTCTACACTGTAACACTGCTGGTGGAAAATGAAAACTCTTGTATTGATCAAGTCACGCATAGTGTTTGGGTAAAAAACAACCCGATTAGCGATTTCTCTTTCTCCTACACCGATGGAGGAGCTTGTGAAAACACTACTATTCATTTTTCAGATAACAGTGAAGCTATAGAAGGAAATATTGCTTCTTGGAATTGGAGTTTTGGTGATGGCAATTACTCTGAAGAACCAAACCCTTTTCATATTTACTCAATTGCAGGAAATCATAATGTCACACTCAGCGTCATGAACTCTATTGGATGTTCAAACACCATTCAAATACCCATTCAAATTTATGAAAATCCAGAAGTAGACTTTTCCTATACTGAGGCATGTCTCGGCACCCCCACAGAGTTCAACGACTCCGATTTCATAAATATGGGGGCAATAAGTATTTGGGATTATGATTTTGGAGATGGCCTGTCGAGTAATTACTCAAACCCTACTCATGAATACACAACTGACGGAGAATTTATAGTAAACCTAAGTATTATCGATACCAATAACTGTACGAACAATAAAAGCCATATGGTTCCAGTTTACAACGCTCCTATCACTAATTTTAGATCTGACACCGTCTGTTTTAATACCCCAACTAGTTTTACAGATCTTTCTCAACCTCAATCAGCTATTGATTTCTGGATTTGGAATTTTGGAGACACAGAAACTAGTACTGAACAAAATCCAAATCATTTATATAATAATCCTGGTTATTATGAGATTCAATTAATTGCTGGTAACGATGCCGGTTGTAGTGATACTATTACTAAAACAGCCTGGGTTTGGGAGCCACCAGTTGCCAATTTCATTAGCAGTGATACCGCATGTACTGAAGGATTAGTATATTTCTGTGACAGCTCTTACTCCAACGAGAACAATATAAATTATTTAAAGTGGAATTTCCCTGATGGTCATATTTCTTTCGATCCAGAAACATATTTTGTGTTTTTGGATATTGGATACTATTATGATGTGAGCTTATTGATAAAAGACGAAAGAGGATGTAGAGATTCTATTACAAAAAATATTTTTATTAAGCCTGAATTACAAATAGGATTTCAGGCTGATACCGTTTGTTTTGGTGATACTACAGAACTATCCACCTTTATTATTAAACCTGATGAAGATAGTATTTCTTATTATACTTGGGAATTTCAAGATGGAAGCCCTCAACTGATTAGCACAAATAATAAAACGCTTCATAAATTTATAAATCCTGGAGAATTTGAAGTGACTCTACAAGCCACGAATATAAATGGTTGTATTGACGAAGTCAGAAAACAAGTTAAAATATGGGAAAACCCTATTTCATCATACCAATTCACAGAAAGCTATTGTAATGACAGCAGCATCTTTACTGATGAAAGTATTGCTGCAGACACCCCCCTAACTTACTGGAAATGGAACTATGGAGATGGAGAACATCTAGAAATACATAGCCCTAATTCCCCAGACCATTTCCACCATTACCCTCCTCTATATGGAGCTTATCACAGCAGCTTATATATTCAAGACATAAATGGCTGCTCAGACATAAGTATGCAAGAAATCAATCATTACCCTTGTGTCTTGGTACATTATTATAATGACACCAACTGGATTTGTCAAAATACTCCAGCTGTTTTTATTGATAGCACCTATACCAATTCAGATTATTCTATCACAAGTAAAGCAATATATTTTGGGGATGGTAGTATGCAAAATATCCCTGTAGAACAAGATACTATCTATTATCAATACCAATATCCTGGAAACTATCAAACAAAATTATTAATCAAATATCAGATTGAAGATTTGATTATTAAAGACAGTTCTGAAAAAGAAGTTGAAATTTTAGCAAGCCCCCAAGTCAGCTTTAGCGTAAATGAAGTATGTTATGGTCAAATTTCAGAATTTCAAAATGAATCAAGTATCAATAATGCAGAATTTGAATGGGTAAGCTGGAACTTAGGAAATGGTGTAGATTCAATTTACCAATATTCTCCAGGAGCAAATACTTTTTCTTATTTGTATAATGAAGATGGTCCCTACAATGTTCAGTTAAAAATGACTGCTAATAACAATTGTAGCGATAGTTTACTGCTCAACACCACTATTCATCCAAAACCTAAAATAGGTTTTTTTGCAGATAGTACTATCCATTGTGGAGAAGCAAAGATTCAATTTATCGACACCAGTTATATTAATACCGGCACAATTGCAGAACGTCTATGGATATTCGGAGATGGTGCGATAAATACAACCAATAGAGATACTGTTTATCATATTTATGAGGAGGGTATATATAATGTGAAATTAGAAAATATTTCAGACCATTTTTGTAAAAGCATTTTAGAGCTAGAGGACTACCTCCTCATCAATCCTATTATAGATGCTGATTTCCTATTAGATCCTGAAGAAATAAGTGTTAGTAATTCATCAGAGATTGAGGTCACCAATTTAGTTAACGAAGACCCATATATTAGATGGCTATTATCAGATACAATTGTATGGGAAAACACATACGAACCTCATATTGGCGATAGCATATACGACACGGGGTATTATAGCCTAAAGCTTATTACCATGAATGATTATGGTTGCCAAGATACCATGGAGAAATTCTTTTATGTATTCCCAGTTTATAACTTGTATGTACCTTCTGGATTTTCACCAAACGGAAATGGAATAAACGAGACCTTTGGACCTATTGGAAAATATTTCGAAATGGAATCATACGACTTAAAAATTTATAATAGATGGGGAAAGCTTTTCTTCCATAGTCAAGATTATTTCCACCATTGGGATGGAAAAATGCAAGATGGCACACCTGCCGATATTGGCAGTTATGCTTGGATAATTAGGGTTAAGGATTTAAATGGCAACCACAAAGTAATGAAAGGTTCCGTAACTTTACTGCTTTAAAAAAACCCAAGCCCCTTGGAATTTATTACGATACTTTGCTAAAGATTCATTTGCATCTACTTCGGATTCTAGTTTATCGATAGCAACCCTAACTCTTCCTTGCTCTTCAATTAACTGTGCATTGGGATAACCCATCTGATGATAACTATCAATGGCCGCTTGTGCATCTGCCTTTTTTTTATAACTACCTATAATAATATAATAGTGCTTTGCCTTTACAGTGTTACTTGATGAACTCATTTGACTAGCTACCGGCACAATCAATTCATTTGGGATGGATTTATTCATTATTCTTTCTCCAGTTTCGCAGACGATGGTATTTAATTCAACATCCTCCTTTTCTCCCAACCAAAGCAAAACATAACCATCATAGATACCGAGACCAATACTCCTCCAAACCTTATCTTTCCATTTTTCGGTATTACTGAGCATGGCTGCGGTATATTCTATACTGGTCCAAAACTCTACCACATTATCCAAATTTAATTCTTGGTTATCCCAATAAGTAATCTCCCAAGCCTTACCAGGATAAGAAGTTAATTCTTTAGCTTTATCCTTAATATCGTTTTTCCTATTCTGATCGGCAGGAAAACAGAATGATTTCCAATCACTATTTGCTGACCAAGAATGCATATTACAATCCTCTCCAATCGGATAGTTTTGAGACAAATCTTTGGCGTGGGTTTTAGCCACAAAACATAAAGAATTACTTAAGGTAATGGGTTCAAGCATCAGTTTAGCACGATATTGATTGATGAGTTCGTATAATTGATACTCTTTTTGGGTAATACAAAAATCTTCAGGGATGGATTTATTCTGACCCAAAACACCAATGGCAAAAAGTAATAAAACAATAAATAGAGAAAATATTTTTTTCATGTACATCGTATAAATAAGTGTAAAACTACAAAACCTATAGAATTTACATATGAATTCATAGAATTATTCTGAATCTTGAAATAACTTTTCTATTTTTTCAAGCAGAATTTGAGGATGGATGGGCTTACTTATAAAATCATTCATTCCTGCGGATATATATTTTTCTTGGTCTTCTCGAACCACATTTGCGGTTAAAGCAATGATAGGAATATTGGGGGTGTTCTTTTCTCTTTCCATTTGTCGTATAATCCAAGTGGCCTCTAAGCCATCCATTTCTGGCATCATGATATCCATTATTATTAGATCGAATTCCTGTTGTTGAAAACATTCCACCGCTTCCATTCCATTATTAGCCACTACCACTCTATGACCTGCATTTTCAATCATCTGCTTTGCCACAAGAACATTAATCTTATTATCTTCTGATAATAAAATTTGCAAGCTTTTTCTTATTCCTACTTCAGCGACATCCTGTTGCAGTATTTTCTCCTTTCCTTCCTCAACAGAAACCGTAAACCAAAAATTAGAACCCTTTCCCAATTCACTTTCTAAACCAATATTCCCTCCAAGTAATGATGACAGTTTTTTTGAAATAGCCAAACCCAAACCTGTCCCACCAAATTTTCTCGTGAATGATGCATCACTTTGTGTAAATGCAGAAAACAACTTCTCCTGATTTTCTTTGCTAATCCCAATACCAGAATCAATAACTTCAAATTTTAAAAACAAACCCTTCTCTGTTTTATTTTCAACGTTAATGTGAATATCTATTCCTCCTGCACTGGTAAATTTTATGGCATTATTAATTAGATTTATTAGAATTTGCTTAATCCGGATCTCATCACTGTAAACAAAAACAGGAACATCGGGTGATATTTCACAGCGGAATTCCAATTTCTTTTCTTTACTTTTCTCAACAAATAATTCGCAAGTATTATTGATGACTTCATGGAGATTAAAATGATCTAAATCTAGCTCTAACTTTCCTGCTTCAATCTTAGAAAAATCTAAGATATCATTCACTAAAGAAACTAGTGTTTCGGCTGAGAATTCAATGATAGATACTTTTTTATATTGATCTCCATTCATTTCAGTCTGTTTCAACAAATGACTCATCCCAATAATCCCATTCAAAGGTGTTCGTATTTCATGGCTCATATTGGCTAGAAAAAGGCTTTTGGCCTTATCTGCCATTTTTGCCTTACTTAAGGTTTCTTCTAATTGTTGATTTTGTATAGTTAATAGTTTTTGATGATCCTCCAGAGCTTCTTTTTGATGTTCAAGTTCTAATTTACCTGCTATATTTTCCTGAGAAATTCTATAATATTTATTGGAATAAAACATTAAGTAAACACAATACATCGCAAATGCGAGTCCAATAAACAGATTCAACTTGTCCAAATATATGAAGGAAAAAATAGCAGAAGGCACAAACAAACTCAAAAGAAAGCCTACTGTCAGTTTACTATCTTTTGATAATCCAATAGCTCCAGCGGCTCCAATTCCCATGAGAAAGATGATGATTAATAGGTTTTCTTGAATACTTGGTTGCATTATCAAACCCAAACCATAATTCATGGACCAAAATATGGCACCAGCATATATCAGAACTTGAGTAATTTTATAATCTTCTGTGGTTTTCTGCCCATTGAATAACATCCAAAAGCGCCCTCCCATAATCACCAAATAGATGATTATAGATGGCCAAGCAAATAGCAAATGATTCAGAGGAGAATCTAAAGCAAAAAACACCATTATATACAGAAGTATAAAGGTGACTATAGTGATTATAGAGTTTTGTTCGAATCCTCTTTGGTAAGTTCTCATTAGTGCATTTTTGGAGAACTAAAGATAGTATAATTTGCTTTAGATAACAAATGATGAATTCTGAATACTATTTTTAAAGATAGAGCCTTTCACAAAATCCTATTCCGCTTAAAAAAACACCCAAGCAATCAATTGATCATTTGTGCATATAAATTCTTTAATGAGCTTTACCAACTACCACTGGCACCACCACCACCAAAGCCACCACCACCGAAGCCACCAAAGCCACCACCACCAAAACTTCCACTACCGCCACTAAAATCACTCCAACCACTCCCACTGCTTCTACCTCCACCTGAGAATAAGAATATCCACCAAGGAAATCCTGAGGCACGAGAAGAAAGACCATGCTGTGATCCTCTTGCCCTTCCAGCAAACATAAATATTCCGATAATGAATAAGAATACGATAATTCCAACCGCATCACCAGCATCCGCACCTCTTTGATTATATTGATCAGCAGAAAACTCACCTGATAATAAAGACATCATACTGCTTGTTGCCGCATCAATTCCATCGTACATCCTTCCTTCCTTGAAGAAAGGAAGCATTTCGTATTCAATGATATTCTTAGCCGTAGCATCAGGAATAAACTCTTCTAAACCATAACCAACTGCAATATTTGCTTGGCCACGAGACTTTACAGTTTTCGCTTTTATTAATAACAGGACACCATTATCTTTTCCTTTTTGTCCAATTTCCCATTTATGTGCAGTTTCTGTTCCAAATTGAGCCACATCCATTCCTGCTATATCTGATACCGTAACCACTGCAATTTGAGTTGAAGTGGTATCATTATAATTTACCAATTTTCTCTCCAAATTATTAATCTCTGCGGATGTCAAAATATGGGCAAAATCGTTTACCAATCTTGGAGGAGACGGTCTTTCAGGTATTTGAGCTGACAGAGCAAATAGAAATCCAAAAAACAGATTGATAATTAGAGTTATGTGTTTCTTCATGATTTTTGTTTTTTTAAGCATAGGAAATATCATCTGGCAATTCATTCACATCATCATCCATATATTCAAAGTGGACCTTTAATTGATCTCCTGCCTTCACAATCCCATCTGATATACCCTTAGCAAATTCACCTTTTTTAAAATTTTGCAAAAGCATAACCTTAATTTCGTCCCAAAAATCATCTGCAACTTTAGCATTAATTCCTGCATCTCCAATAATGGCAAACTTTTTATCCTTCACGGCTAAATAAAACAGTACTCCATTTCGAAGTTTGGTTTTCTGCATTTTTAAAAGATCGAAAACCTGACTAGCTCGATCTAGAACATCAGTTTTGCAACGATCCTCCACATGAACTCTAATTTCACCAGAAGTATTACTCTCCGCATGACGAATAGCATTGAGAATCATCATCTCATCTGCTGTACTAAAAAATCCTTTTGCTTTTGGCATATTTATTTAACTCTAAAATTCAACTTTTGGTGCCTCATCTGATCCTTGTTTTGCCTCAAAGTATGCTTTGTTTTCAAATCCAAACATATTAGCGAACAAATTATTCGGGAACATTTTAACTGACAAGTTATAGTCACGAGCTGTTTCATTGAATCGTTTTCGCTCAACTGTAATTCTGTTTTCCGTTCCTTCTAACTGAGCTTGTAATTGCAAGAAGTTCTGATTAGCTTTTAAGTCGGGATACTTTTCGACAACCACCATTAAACGACTTAATGCAGAACTCAATCCATCTTGTGCTGCTTGGAATTTTTGTAAAGCAGCTGGATTCATATTATTGGCATTAATTGTAGTAGAGGTAGCTTTAGCTCTTGCTTGTACTACACCTTCTAAGGTCTCTTTTTCATGACCAGCATAACCTTTTACAGTAGCTACCAAATTCGGAATTAAATCGGCTCTTCTTTGATATACATTTTCCACTTGTGCCCATTGTGCGTCAACAGTTTCGTTAGCCACAACCATGCTATTATATTTTCCTTTTCCGTAATTGAAACCAATTAAAACAAACAGCACAATAACGATAATAACTATCCAAGATTTCTTCATTTTATCATCTCTTTAATTTACAATATTTCAATTTCAAAGATACAAAAAAGGCTTGTCGAAGTGACAAGCCTTTTTGTTAATGTTATTTAATCAGGCTAAAACTTCGTTTGATAAAATCAGCGAGCTCTTTACCTTTCAGTAGACTTTGAGAAAGCAAAGCTAAATCGTACATTTGCTTCACCTTGGCTTGCTGAACCTCCTCTTCTTTTTCCTCTAATACTTCCGTTACTAAAGGATGGTTTGAGTTCACCACAAGGTTATATGTTTCAGGGAATCCACCCAACCCCATCATTCCTCCGCCACCAAGTTTTTCCATATCCTTCATACGACGCATAAACTCAGACTGAGTAATAATGATTGGAGATTCTGTTTCGCTTAAAGATTCGAAAACAACAGTAAATTTAGCTTTATCGATATTCTTCTCGATAACAGGCTTTAATACTTCCTGCTGTTTCTCGTCTAATTTAGATGGCAACTTTTCGTCTTTATCAATTAATTTTTCAATGGTATCAGCATCTACTCTTTTAAATTGAACATCAGTTAATTTTTGCTCTAATGTATTAATGAAGTGATTGTCTAAAACACCATCCATTTCCAAAACATCATAACCACGATCTTTAGCGGCCTGAATATAACTATACTGCTCATCTTTGTCAGTAGAATACAGATAAACTACTTTATTATCCTTATCCTTTTGAGTCTCTTTAACTTGAGTATTATATTCTTCGAAAGTATAATGTTTACCATCAGTATTTTTCAATAAAGCAAACTTCATGGCTTTCTCGCTAAATTTCTCGTCAGAAATCATACCATACTCAATGAATACTTTGATATCGTCCCATTTAGCCTCTAGCTCTTCTCGATTATTCTTAAAAATCTCCTCTAACTTATCAGCTACTTTCTTAGTGATGTGATTAGAAATTTTCTTCACATTTCTATCACTTTGCAAATAAGAACGAGATACATTCAATGGAATATCTGGAGAATCAATTACACCATGTAATAAAGTTAAGAACTCAGGCACTATTCCTTCAACAGAATCAGTAACGAAAACCTGATTACTGTATAATTGAATCTTGTCTTTCTGAACCTCTAGATTCTTTTTTAATTTAGGGAAGTATAAAACTCCTGTTAGATTAAATGGATAGTCCACATTTAAATGAATATGGAAAAGAGGTTCTTCAAAATTCATTGGATAAAGCTCATGATAGAAGTTTTTGTATTCTTCATCTTTTAATTCTGCAGGAGCTTTCTTCCAAATTGGGTCACTATTATTGATGATACGATCAGTTTCTACTTCTTTATAGACATCGTTACCATCTTTATCTTTTTCACCTTCTACCTTCTCTTGTTTTTTTTCTTTACCAAACTGAATGGGCACAGGTAAAAATTTGCTGTATTTATTAAGCAATTCTAAAATCTTGCTTTCTTCAAGAAACTCTTTTTCTTCATCAGAAATATGTAGAACAATATCAGTTCCTCTTTCTGTTTTATCAGTTTCCTCTATCGTATAATTAGGACTTCCGTCGCATTCCCAACGAACAGCTTTTGTTGAGCCTCCTTTTTTATAGGTCTTAGAAAAGATTTCTACTTTATCAGAAACCATAAAAGAAGAATAGAAACCTAAGCCAAAATGACCGATAATAGCATTTTGTTCTGCTTCACTCTTATTTTTAAACTTGTTCACAAACTCTTCAGCACCTGAAAAAGCAATTTGATTGATGTATTTATCAATTTCCTCAGCTGTCATACCAATACCTCTATCTCTAATAGTAAGGGTTTTGGCTTCTTTATCAGCTATAACCTGAATAGTTAGATCTCCAAGCTCATCTTTCACTTTGCCCATTGAAGCTAGTGTTTTCAATTTCTGAGTAGCATCCACAGCGTTGGAAACCAATTCTCTTAGGAATATTTCGTGATCTGAGTATAAGAACTTCTTAATGATTGGAAAGATGTTTTCCGTTTGTACATTAATTTTTCCCTCTTGCATGATATTATATGTTTTAGTTTATTTCTTTTGTAGGGCTATTTTACAAAAAAGATACCATTGTTTTTTCTCTGTCATTTTGGCAAGAAATTAATTAAATTGGACAATGAGGGGATGGCTGGTTTGTCGATTGAATAAATGAAGGGAGACAGGACTTAATGGGAAAAGAAAATTGGACTTAGGTTTCAGACCTTTTGTTAATTCTTAACATTCTCAATAGTTCTTGTTTTTTTGCAATTGAAAACACGCCATATAAAACGCCTCCCCACCCCTTAAATTCTTAATTATAAAGACTAAAAATCCCTCTTAACAAATTGTTAGTAACACAAGTTAAAAAGCTGACCTTTTTTCATTGCCAAGTGGATGTTTTTTAAGACCTTTGCCGACGACAGCCAGAGGCACCGTAGAACATTAAATTTAAGGAATTGAAAACTATAAAAACCGCACTCATATCTGTATTTCACAAAGACGGATTACAGGAAATCTTAGAAGAACTAGACCGATTAAATGTAGAGATTATTTCTACTGGCGGGACTTACGATCACATTATAAAACAAGGCTTTAAAGCAAAAACTGTTGAATCAATTACCGACTACCCAGGTATTTTTGGCGGTAGAGTGAAGACTTTACATCCCGATATTTTTGGTGGTATTTTACATCGTCGTCATTTAGCCGAAGATTTAGCAGAATTGGAGAAGTATAATATTCCAGCCATCGATTTAGTAATAGTCGATCTTTATCCTTTTGAAAAAACAGTGGCTACAGCTGACGAAGAAAGTCAAATTATTGAGAAAATCGATATTGGCGGAATTAGTTTAATTCGTGCTGCTGCTAAGAATTTCAAAGATGTTATTATTATTCCTTCTCAGGATCAATATGGTGAGCTTCTTAAAATGCTTCAGAAACAAAATGGAGCTTCTAGCATAGAGAATCGTAAGTATTTCGCAGCTCAAGCCTTTAATGTTTCTTCTCATTACGATACCGCCATTTTTAATTATTTTAATGGTACTGAAGAAATTCCTTCTTTTAAAATATCACAAAAAAACGGTGCTGTTTTACGTTATGGTGAGAATCCTCATCAAGAAGGCATGTTTTATGGTGATTTAGAAAAAGTATTTTCTCAACTCCATGGTAAAGCCATCTCTTACAACAACTTAGTAGACTTAGATGCAGCAATTAAATTAATATCAGAATTTGACGAACCAACTTTTGCCATTCTAAAACATACCAATGCCTGTGGATTGGCTTCCGACAAAAGCTTATCTGAAGCCTGGAATAAAGCATTAGCTGGCGACCCTATTTCGGCCTTTGGTGGTGTGCTGGCTTGTAATAAAGAAGTGGATGAAGAAACGGCTAAAGCTGTCAATAAACTATTTTTCGAAATAATAATTGCCCCTTCTTATGAAAAAAATGCATTAGAAGTGCTGAAAAGCAAAAAAAATAGAATAATTTTACAAGCTGATTCTTATGATTTTCCAACAAAAATCTATAAATCAATTTTAAATGGTACTTTAGTACAAGGTTCCGATGATGTTAGTGAGACAAAAGAGGATACGAAAGTAATCACAGAACAGGCTCCAAGCATCAGAGAACTTGAGGATTTGGTATTTGCTAACTTAATAGTGAAACATACCAAATCAAATGCTATTGTATTGGTGAAGAACAAACAGTTGATTGGTAGTGGAACAGGTCAAACAAGTAGAGTTGATGCCTTAAAACAAGCGATTATAAAAGCTGAAGCCTTCAATTTAGATTTAGAAGGATCTGTATTGGCTTCAGATGCTTTTTTCCCGTTTGCTGACTCAGTAGAGATAGCAAATCAATCAGGTGTTAAAGCGGTGATTCAACCTGGTGGATCAGTGCGAGATCAGGATAGCATTGATTATTGTAATCAAAACAATATGAGTATGCTATTTACAGGAAATAGACATTTTAAACATTAATAAACTCAAGATATAATGGGTATATTCTCATTCTTAACACAAGAGTTGGCTATCGACTTAGGAACTGCCAATACCATTATCATATATAATGACAAGGTAGTAGTTGACGAGCCCTCCATAGTTGCCATTGAAAGAAATACAGGTCGAATTATTGCAGTGGGTAAAAAAGCCCAAATGATGCATGGTAAGACTCATGAAAATATAAAAACGATACGTCCGCTCCGAGATGGTGTAATTGCTGATTTTGAATCAGCAGAATATATGATCGAAGAAATGATCAAAATGACAAAAGCTCCATCTAGATGGTTCAAGCCTTCTTTAAAAATGGTGATTTGCATTCCTTCTGGAATTACACCAGTAGAAGAACGCGCTGTAAAAGACAGCGCTGAACAAGCAGGAGCCAAAGAAGTGAAATTGATTCATGAGCCTATGGCTGCTGCTATTGGAATAGGAATTGATGTGATGGAACCTACCGGAAACATGATTATTGATATCGGGGGGGGAACGAGTGAAATTGCCGTTATTGCACTTGGTGGAATTGTAAACAACAAGTCTATTCGAGTAGCTGGTGATGATTTCAATATGGACATCATCGACTATATGCGTAAGCAACATAATATCACTATTGGAGAACGTACTGCAGAGCAAATTAAAATCCATGTAGGAGCTGCTTCTACAGAGATTGAAAACCCACCTGAAGATTATGCCGTTCATGGTAGAGATATGCTAACGGGAATTCCTAAGGAGATTTATGTGAATTATTCTGAAATAGCTCATGCTTTAGATAAGTCCATTTCTAAAATTGAATCTGCTATTCTTCATGCTTTAGAGATGACACCTCCTGAATTATCTGCAGATATTTTCAGTACAGGTATATTCTTAGCTGGTGGAGGATCTATGTTAAGAGGATTAGATGTTAGAATTCACCAAAAAACAAAGCTTCCTATTCATGTAGCTGAAGATCCATTAAGGGCTGTGGCTCGTGGAACTGGAATTGCTTTGAAAAACTTTAATAAGTTCACATTCTTGATTAAATAAGAGAGGATGGCCTAATGCAGAATCTTCTTAATTTCCTCTGGAAAAACTACGCTTTCTTTTTGTTCTTAATACTTGAGTTTATTGCCTTAAGTATGGTTGTTTCTAATGGACATCAATCTGCTGTATTTTCCTATACCAGCAACCAAATGGGTGGGGAAGCTTTTAGTAGTTGGCAAAGTATAGTTCACTATTTCGATCTTGGTGAAGCTAATGAGCAATTGGTTGAAGAAAATAAAAGACTTAGGAGTCAATTGGACCAATCTTTCCTAGATAGGGACTTCATTGCTTTTGATACTATTTCGGTAAATGACAGTTTGATAAAGTGGGACAGTACTCAAAATAAATTCCTTCCTCAGGATACCAATATTTTAGCTTTCGAATATATTGGCGCTAAAACTATTAGCAATTCTATTCATAAGCAAAAAAATTATTTAATGCTTAATAAAGGGCTTGCACAAGGGGTGAGAGAAAACATGGGAGTCATAGGCCCTAATGGTGTAGTTGGAATTGTTTATAGTGCATCAGAAGATTTCAGCACCGTAGTTTCTTTATTAAATATCAAAACTAGAATTAGTTCTAAGCTAAAAACCAATAATGAATTAGGAATTTTACAATGGGATGGTCAAAATCCAAACCTTGCACAATTCAATAGTATTGAAACCTATATTCCAATAAAAGTTGGAGATAGTATTATTACAAGTGGTTATTCACATATATTTCCCGAAGGGATCATGCTTGGAGTTATTCAAGATTATCATCGAAACACATCCGATAATACCTATTATATAAGCGTGAAACTATCTACTAAGTTTAGCAGCCTAAAACATGTTACTATTATCCGAAACAGGTTCTATGAAGAGCAAATTTTATTAGAAAAAACATTGGAGGATGAAAGATAATGTTTAAAAGCATATTCATATTTTTTGCCCTGGTAATATCTCAGGTATTGGTTTTTAATCATATTCAATTTTCTGGTTATATCAACCCTGCTTTCTACGTCCTTTTTATCATTCTACTACCGGCGAATACTCCAGCATGGCTCCGATTAATTTCTGGTTTCCTATTGGGATTCAGTATTGATATTTTTTCACAAAGCCCAGGGCTAAATGCTGCTTCAACAGTATTAATAGCCTTTTTACAGCCCTATATATTATACGCTTTCAAAACTACTGATGTAGATGAAGGAAAACGTAATAGCTTAAGTCATATAGGCTTTCGCTGGTTCATCAGCTACTCAATCGTTCTTATTCTCATTCACCATGTTTTCTACTTTATTTTAGAAGTTTTTCGATTTAGCCATTTTTTAGATACTTTTTATCGCATTATTCTCAGTAGTTTTGCTACTTTTATTGCCATATTTTTATCACAACTAGTTATTTATAAAAAACAACAATAATTTCAATCTTATGAAAAACATTAAATATTTAATGCTTTTTGCTATTGCTTTAGGAATTTTCTCGGCTTGTGAGAACGAAGCTAAGCAGAAACAAGAATCTTATGAAATAGCTGGCGAATTCAGAGGAGTCACAGAAGGAAATGCCTTTATCAAAGTTAGAGGAGAAAATGGTTGGGAAACCATTGATTCAGCTATTATTGTTGAAGAGAAATTCAACATGAGTGGAAGTACTGAAGATGTCAAATTTGTATATCTAGTATCCGATGCTTATAGAGGTGGAATCCCCCTGTTTCTCGAAAACACAGCATATAGCATCAACCTTCATAAAGACAGTATTGATAAGGTTGAAATTAAAGGTAGTGAAATTCAAGCTGCATTTGCTGAAGCCAAAACCAATATGGACAAGTATGACGAGCTATGGCAAGATTACTATTATAACGAATATCGTGCTATGACTGATGAAGAAAAAGCTAAAAACGAAGATCATCTCAACGACTTATATGATGGTGCTCAACTTTTAAAAAAAGAATACATCAAGTCTTTCATCACTAAGAATGCTGATAATATTGCAGCAGCACAGATATTAATGGATAGTGAAGATGCCTTAGGAACAGATGATATGCTAACTTTATACGAAGGACTTACACCTTTAGTAAAATCATCAAATCCTGGCATATTTTTAACAGAAAGAATAGAAATCGTTAAAAAGACTGCAATAGGCCAACCATTGATTGATTTCACCATGAATGATACAAAAGGAAACCCATTAAAACTTTCTGAAATCACTAAAGGGAAATATGTATTGGTTGATTTTTGGGCTGCTTGGTGTGGCCCTTGCCGTAAAGAAAACCCTAATGTTGTTGAAAATTACAATAAATATAACGCTGATGGCTTTGATGTCTTAGGTGTTTCCTTTGATGATGATAAAGATAAATGGCTAAAAGCTATTGAAGACGATGGTTTAACTTGGACACAGGTTTCGGATTTAAAAGGCTGGAAAAATTCCGCTGGTAAATTATATGGCATTCGATCTATCCCACAAAATATACTATTAAGCCCTGAAGGAATTATTTTAGAGAAAAACCTAAGAGACAAAGCTCTTGGAGAAAAATTAGCCGAGATATTCGGTAAATAATATTGTACTACAAAAAAGCTGTCTTTTTTATGAAACACTATTCATAAAAAGACGGCTTTTTATATTTTTTAGAGGATGGAATTGAACGATAGAAATAAAGTTTTTGAGGTTTTAAAGGAGTTAAATATAGAATGTGAGTTACACGAGCACCCTCCCACTCCAACCATTGAAGAGGCCGTTAAGTATTGGGGCCAAATGAAATCTACCCATTGTAAAAATTTATTTTTCAGAAATCACAAAGGCAATAAGCATTATTTAGTCATCTTTGAGCACCAACAGCAACTCATGATTCGTGATTTGGAACAAAAATTAAAACAAGGGAAACTCTCCTTTGCCTCAGAAAAAAGAATGAGTAAATACCTAGGTGTTAAACCTGGTTCGGTTAGTCTTTTTGGGTTGATTAATGATAATGATAATCATGTTTATGTATTCTTTGATAAAAACTTATTGAATAGTGAATTTTTAAGTTTTCATCCTAATAACAATACTGCTTCATTAAAGATTTCCCAATCCGATTTTCAAAAATTCCTCATTTGGTCAGGAAATGAACATGAATTTCTCGACTTATACTAATCATAAATTGAACTGATTTATAATCTTAATTTGAATATATTTGCTCAAATTTTAATGAATGGCCGAAACAATCTCCACAAAGAAGAATAAAGGTAGAAAAGCAGCTTCACCGAAGACTGAAGAGCCCAATGAGAAAGAAATGACTTTTTGGGATCATCTCACAGAATTAAGGGGGCATTTGGTGCGTTCTCTAGTAGCTATCATATTACTAGCTATTGTTGCTTTCATCTATAAGAGTTTTGTTTTTAATACTATTATTCTAGCACCTAAGGAAGCTGATTTCATTACCAATCAACTATTATGCAAATTGGGGATGCTTATCAATATCGACTATTTCTGTGTTTCCGATTTCAGCCTTAAAATCATCAACATAAATATGGCTGGACAGTTTATGACCCATATGTATATTTCTTTTATGGCTGGTGTAGTGATGGCCGCTCCTTATATCATTTATGAATTCTGGAAATTTGTGGAACCTGCATTACATGAGCACGAAAGAAAAAATTCAGGTGGAACCGTATTAGTTTGTAGCCTCCTATTTATTACGGGAGTAGTATTCTCCTACTTTTTAATCGTCCCGCTGGCTTTGAATTTCTTTGGTTCCTATCATGTTAGCGAAGAAGTTTCAAATACCATTTCCTTAACTAGCTATATCAGCACTGTAGTTACTGTTACCATCTCTGTCGGAGTCGTTTTTGAACTACCTGTTGTTATTTTCTTCCTAACAAAAGCAGGTTTAGTTAGCATTGAGTTTCTAAAGAAGAACAGAAAATACATGTTAGTAATCGTTCTTATTCTTTCTGCTTTAATCACCCCTCCTGATGTTTTTAGCCAAGTACTAGTAACTTTACCACTGATGGTGCTTTATGAGTTTAGCATATTTATGGCTAAAAGAGCACAAAAAAAAAGAAGTCGATAGCAAACTAAGCGAGGGTTAAAAATTTAATATTTCCCTTTAAGCACATTGTGGTATTGAAAAAAGATCATATATTTGTTCTATAGGATTATTTTTTTCTTTAATACGCATCTAAAAAAAACCTAACAGTGAAATCAAAAATCTCACAAAAAGCTTTATTAATCATCACATTTCTACTTATGATAAGTGGAAGTAGCATGGCTCAAAGAAGCTTTGATACTCACAAAGGTGGTATGATTTGGAAACACTGGTATGTCCAAGCCAATATTGGGCTCAACCTTTTTTATGGAGATGTAAGTTCTCACGATCAAGATCTATTTAAGAAAATCGGAGAAGAAAGTTCATTTGCTTATTCTTTAACAGCCGGGAAATGGATTACAGATTGGGGGGGAGCCGAATTCACATTTTCTAGTGGGAAACTTATAGGTTCTACACCCGGACTACAATTCGAAAATAATTATAACCAGTATATAATTCAAGGAATCTTTAATTTTACTCAACTGTTATACCCTGCCAACGAACAAACTCCCTTTTACATTTATGGGAAAATAGGATATGGGCAAATAGATTTTAATTCTGTGCTTCGCAATAGCTCTACTTTAGACACTATAAAAATGCAAGGTAAAGAAACTACTCATGGTAAAAGAGTGAGTGAATGGGTTTTACCTCTTTGCCTTGGCGGAGCATTCAACCTTGATGAGAACCTCACCATTGTTATTGATGGAACTCTTTTTCTTGTTAATTCAGACAAACTAGATGCTAGATTCGGTAAAAATGGTAACGATGATAATGATTTCTATGTGAACTTCTCTGTAGGCTTAAGGTATACTTTCAATGCAAAAGAAACTCAGGGTAGCTTCAATAGATCTAAATCTAGACGTTCAAATAGATGGTCTAGGTAAAAGATTATTTTATCCTTTCTGGGTTTTTCTTTACAAAACTACCCCAACCAGTATACGATTCTTTTTCAAACCCATAAGATTTTTGGAAATAATGACAAACCGCAGCTGCTAATCCATCTGTAGCATCTAAATACTCTGGCTCTTCTGTCATTTTTAATAGATGTTTTAACATTCCGGCAACTTGTTCTTTAGAAGCTGTTCCTTTCCCTGTTATGGACTGTTTTATTTTTCGAGGTGCATACTCAAAAATGGGAAGGTTTCTATAAAGCCCAGAAGCCATAGCTACTCCCTGTGCCCTTCCTAACTTTAGCATACTCTGGGGGTTTTTCCCCATAAAGGGTGCCTCTATAGCTATCTCATCTGGCTTATACTGATCAATTAGAGCCAATGTGCGCTCAAATATTTTCTTAAGCTTCATTGGGTGGTTATCATAACCAGCTAATTTCAATACCCCCATGGTAACCAGCTTTATTTTATTATCTTGCTGGTGTATTACACCATAACCCATTATATTTGTACCCGGGTCAATGCCCAAAATAATTCGATCCTGCTTCAAAATTTATGTTTAAGTGAAGATTTCTACAAAAATACGAAAAAGCTTTAATCTCTTTTTTAAGATATTGCTTGTTAGTTTAGTTTATATTTTCTTGTTCTTTGAGCTAAGTAAACATCAAGAACAATTTAGTATCAATGGAGTACTCAATGCATCTAAGAAAGATTCTCTTTTACTGCTATTAGCTTTTGGTTTGATGCCACTTAACTGGCTCATTGAAAGCATCAAGTGGAGATTTCTCATGCGAAAGATAGAAAATGTAAAGCTAAGTAATTCCATCCAAGCAGTATTTGCAGGAACAGCCATCAGTATTTTCACCCCCAACCGAATTGGCGATTACTTAGGTCGAATTTTTATTTTAAAGAAGGGGGATAGACTTGATGGAACAGTTGCTACCATTACTGGGAATTTAAGTCAGCTGCTGATAACCATACTCATGGGAAGTGTGGCTCTTATCTACTTTTCTGAAACTATAGTCACCGATTTTTTACAATGGAATAACATATGGATAGCCATTTCTATAATTCTAATTCTTAGTATAGATATTATCCTCCTCATTATATTCTTCAAATTCCCTAGCATTGAGAATAGACTAAATAGAACTTTTGGAATTTACAGATACCCTATTATCAAACATCTTAATATTTTAGCTGAATACAGAATGGATGAATTAGTAAAAGTTTTGTCCTATAGTCTCCTTAGGTATTTAATCTATTCTGTTCAATTCTATTTATTATTACTGGCTTTTCACTTCGATTTATCCATAATCGATGGAATGATGGTGGTGTTTTTAGTTTTCTTTGGAATCACTATCATTCCGAGTATTGCAGTTGCAGAATTGGGTGTAAGGGCCTTAATCACCCTTTTTGTATTCCAATTGATAGGTCAATATTCGCAGGCAGAATTTGAACTCGGTTTAATTGCTGCTACATCTATACTTTGGTTAATCAATATTGCATTCGCAGCAGTAATTGGAGGTGCTTTTATCTTTAACTTAAAGTTTATTAGAAAGAAAGACCTAATAGAGGAAACAGATAAAAATCCTGAAGAATGATAATCGTAATCTTAAGTTGGCTTATTGTTCTACTTTATATCTTTGTGATTTTAAGGTTTTATTGGGCATGGACTAAAATTCAGGATAATAATCCTAAATCCTCTAGTTTAAAGAAAATCAGCATTGTTATTGCCACTAGAAACGAAGAAGAAAATTTAGCCCCCCTTTTTCAATCCATCTTGGACCTCGATTATCCAAGAAATCATTTTGAAGTCATTCTTATTAATGATCACAGCGATGATTCCAGCCTAAATTTGATGGAAAGATTTAAAAAATCCAATACTGAAATAGATATTACCTTAAACACCCTTTCTAGTCATGAAACAGGGAAAAAGATGGCTCTCAGAAAAGCTTTTTCACTAGCAAAATATGATATTATTCAATGTACTGATGGAGATTGTGAATTTTCAAGATTATGGCTTCAAGAATGCACTAAAGCTTTTGAAAACCCAGCAATAAAACTAATCAGTGGCGGAATTAGAATAAATCACAGTCCATCCATTTTTCAGAAGATGCAGGCTTTGGAATTATTGAGTTTGATCGCCAGTGGCGGCGCTGCTATTGGTCTACAAAGACCTATCATGTGCAATGGTGCCAATATGGCATTCCGGAAAGAAATTTTGCTTCAAGAGAAAGAGGACCTTATGAATCATAAATATGAGAGTGGTGACGATATATTCCTTCTTCAAGAGGTGAAAAGAAGATTTGGACCTAGTGCTATCACTTTTATTAAAGACCAAAACTATTGGATAACAACCACTGCCGAAGAAAATGTTTCAGGATGGCTAAATCAAAGAATGAGATGGGTTTCCAAATCGGCAGGTTATAAAGACTCATTTCTAATATTTACCTCAACACTCGTTTTTCTTGCCAACCTCAGCCTTGTCATACTCGCCATAGGCTCCATATTTAAAATACAACTCCCCAGCACTTTTGTCTATCTATTTATTCTGAAGGGATTTGTGGATTTCATATTCCTCAAAAAAGCAACATCAGACTCCTCTCAAAAACACTTATTGTGGGTCTTTATCCCTCTAAATCTATTCTATCCATTCTTTATTAGTTATTCGGCCATATTTGGTCAATTTAAAGGATTCACATGGAAAGGAAGAATCTATAAAAAGTAATATTATGAAGTGATGGTAAGCATTTTTTAATCTAATTTCGCAATCAATAAAAACCATTTTAATGATAATAAGCAGCAGTCCATTACAAGGTATCACAGATGATGTTTTTCGCTCAGTTCACCATGAAGTTTTTGGTGGAATAGATGAGTATTTTGGTCCCTATATTCGACTCGAAAGTCATAAGGATGCCAAAAATTCACAATTAAAAGATGCCTTATCTCCTTTAAATAAGTATTTGAACTATGTGCCTCAGATTTTAAGTAGTCATTCGGAACTAATTCTAAAAGAATCCGAAAGGTTAAAAGAGCTTGGACATAAAACCGTCAATTGGAATTTAGGTTGCCCCTACCCAATGGTGAGCAAAAGGAATATGGGTGCTGGATTATTAAACCAACCCGCTTTGGTGAAGGTGATTTTAGAAAATATTATGCCCCAAATGCCCATTGAAATTTCTATCAAATGTCGTATGGGTTTGGAATCGAATGAGGAAATATTCCCTTTAATTGATCTGTTTAATACCTTTGATTTGAAAGAAATCATCATTCATGCTCGAACAGCCAAACAAATGTATAAAGGCTATGCAAAGCCTAAGCTAGTTCTTCCATTAATAGAACAATCCAAGCATCCATTGGTTTATAATGGTGATCTTAATTCTAAAAAAGAAATCTTGAGTGTTCAAGAATTATTTGAAGGAAAGATAGAAAAGTTCATGCTGGGCAGAGGCTTGATTATGAAACCTCAGTTGGCTCTTTTGGCAAAAGGAAGTGAAGTTACAAACCTTAAAGAAAGCTTATCTTCTTTCCATCAAAAACTCATCAATCATTATTTAAACAAATACCAAGGACATCAGTTGGTACCTAAAATGAAGGGTGTTTGGGAATACCTAGCTCATAGCTTTGTAGATAGCCATAAAGTATATAAGTTGATTAAGAAATCCAAATCATGGGCTTCCTATACCAAAGCAACAGATCTTATTTTCCATCAATTTGAATTGGATGAATAAAACTGTTCAAATAGCATTGGCTTTAATTTCTGGTCTATTACTTGGAATATCGTGGCCAGAAATTACCGAACATTCTTGGCTGGTTGTTTTTGCTTTTGTCCCGCTTTATTATCTAATTGATAAAACCCAAAATGGAAATTGGAAGAATCTGTTTTTACTGAGTTTTTTAAGTTTTATTGTATGGCACCTCCTATCTGTTTATTGGATGATTCATTCTACCGTAATTGGAAGTATCAGCGCTTGGATCATCAATGCTTTCTTAATGGCTTCTGTCATTTCCTTTGGGCATTTCACCAAGCAAAAACTGAAAAAAGTTCCCATCGAGATTATTTTGAGCTTTTATTGGCTGAGTTTTGAAATTATGCATTTATTCTGGTCTTTATCATGGCCATGGATGGACCTTGGAAATGTTTTTGCCAATAACCCGAATTGGATTCAGTGGTATGAGTATACAGGAATTTATGGAGGCGCCTTTTGGATTCTCATCATTAATGGATTGATATTTAGATTTATTAAATCATTATTGAATCAGAAATATATAAAGACTTCCATATTTTTCGTTTCAACATCACTTGTGATTTCTCTTCCATTACTTCTCTCCTACCACTTGTTAAACCAAGAAACTCCACCTACCCAATCAATTGAAATTAGTGTCATACAACCCAATATTGACACCTATATTGAGAAGTTTAATGGCATGACTCCTCTAGCACAAAGTGAAAGAATCATTCATCAGCTTAATAGCAAAAAGACGGCACCTCTTATCGTTCTTCCCGAAACCGCCATTCCAGAAAATTTTGACGTCAGCAAAAAAAACTACCCTAAAAGCATATCAAAATTATTGAAATGGACAAAAACCCATCACAAACAGCTCATTGGTGGATTTTATTCAAAAGATAGCCTCAACTATAACTCTGCCTTATATTTAGAGGAGGGTGAAATCATAAGTACCCGCCACAAACAAAAGCTTCTACCCTTTGGAGAAAGTATGCCCTTCGATTGGTTTTATCAAGTATTTCAGAAGCAAATAGAAAAAGATGGTGGCAATTCTGCGAGTTTTGGTAGAGATCAAGAAGCACGAGTTTTCGATTTAGCCTCTGCAGGGAAAATCGGAACTTTGATTTGTTTTGAATCTGCATTTCCCGACATCACTAGTGAAATGGCCAGAAAGGGAGCTCAGATTCTTCTAGTCATCACCAACGACGATTGGTGGCAAGACACACCAGGGCATAGACAACATTTTGCCTATTCCCGATTGAGAGCCATTGAAAACCGAAGGTTTATTGCCCGCTCAGCCAATACTGGAATTAGCGGGTTTATTGACGAGAAAGGTAATATTTTACAATCTACCAAATATAAAACTACAGATATCCTAAGTCAGAAATGCCAATTAATATCTAATATTACTTTCTTTAGTCAAAATGAATCTAAAATCCGATACTTCATCATTAGTATAGCTTTCCTTATTTTCCTTATGAGCATGAAAAAATATCATAAATCTTTCCAAAATGATAAGTCATCATTATAATTCTATATTTTTGCCAATCTAAATACGAATGAATGCGAAATATCTTTTTTTATGTCCTTATTACCTTAGCTTTGGGGTCTTGTGTGAAATATAGTCCATATGAGACTAAAGTTCCGTATGAGGAGAAATACAGCAATCATAAGAACCTCATTCAAGTTTTAGATCTTCCACCCAAAGACACCATATGTTTTTTGCTAACAGGAGATGTACAAAGATTTTACGACGAGACTCTAGATATGGTTGAACACGCCAAGCAAGACCAGGAAATCGACTTCATGGTATTCACTGGCGACATGACCGATTTTGGAGTATTGCAAGAATACGAAGCCATGAAAACAATATTCGACCGTCTTCCTTTCCCCTATCTGTGCTCTGTTGGTAATCACGATTTCAATTATAATGGAGGTCAAATATACTTAGACATGTTCGGTTCCTTTGACTATTCATTTATGCTTCAGGGCTTTAATTTTGTATTTATAAACACCAACGGTCGTGAATTTATCTGGGCCTCAAATGTACCAAATATCACCTGGCTTGAGGAACAACTTAAAGATACCGCCAATTATAATGGAGCTATCATTATAAATCATGTACCTCCAGACAATGTAGATTTTAATGAAGGCCTTTCTGATGCCTTTGTAGATGCCATCCATTACCCAGGAAAAACCATGATGCAATTAAATGGTCATAATCATGATTTCGCAAATTCTTTTCCCTATTATGGTGATATTCAATATATCAATACCAGTAGCCCACAGAAAAGATTGTATTTGAAAATTAAAATATGGAAAACAGCGAATAATAGAGCTGATTACTCCATGGAAAAGGTGGAGTTCTAGTATGAAAAAATATATTTTCTTCATAGCCTTATTAGGTCTTTTCCTTGTTACAAAAGCTCAAATTATTTATTCTGATACTTCCACAAAATGGTATCATATTGACCATGCCTCTCTTCAATATGCCGGTGGAATTGGATGGATAGCTGGAGGAATGGGTTTTGATTTTGTTAACGATAAAATAGCCATAGATTTCTTAGCTGGTTACCTTCCCACTGGAATTGGTGGGGTTCGAGTTTTTACCCTTAATTTAAAATCTAATTATAAACCCTGGCATTTCAGAGTAAATGAGAACTTGAGTATCGTTCCAATAAATATCGGTTTTATCAGCTCACATGCCATAGGAGAACAGTATAATAAAAACAAAAAGGGAATTTACCCTGAGGGATATTATTGGTGGCCTGCGAATAATAGGATTGGCCCCAGCATCGGCCAAAATTACTTTTTCACCATCACAAGTGGCAAAAGAAGAGTTGTTGAAATATATTGGGATCTGAGCTGTGATGATTTTGGACTTTATACTTATTTCGATAATAAAACGGTAAAACTCCACCATATTTTCAACTTCGACCTAGGTTTTAAATGGTATTTTTAAGACACTGGACTTTAATCAATCATAGATTACTCCGTTGTCTTCTTAAAAACTGTTAAGTTTTTCTATAATATCATAACAAGCCCATAATTTCAATTTAGAATAATTCTACATAAATTCTTTTTTTGTATATTTGCAACGCATTTGGATTATTACCATCTGGTAATCGATCCACACAAAATAATAAAGAAATAAAATGGCAAAATTTGAAATAATCATGCCCAAACTGGGCGAAAGTATCATAGAAGCAACAATTACAAAATGGCTCAAAGTTGAAGGAGATTCTGTAGACGAAGACGATGCCATTCTTGAGATTGCTACCGACAAAGTTGATTCTGAAATTCCTTCTCCAGTAGAAGGTAAAATCATTAAAACCCTTTACGAGGAAGGAGATGTTATTGCTGTTGGCGAAGTAATAGCTATTATAGCTATGGATGGCGATGAAGAAGATGATGACGAAAGTCCAGAAGCTAATACAGCAACTCCTGCCGCTGCAGCAGCTAGCATTGAAGCGGAGATTGAAGCCGTTGCACATGTAGAGACGGGTGACTTTTCTTCTTCTGATAAGTTTTATTCTCCATTGGTGAGAAGCATTGCAAAAACTGAAGAAGTAAGCTTAACTGAATTAGACAATATTGCAGGAAGCGGCAAAGAAGGCAGAGTGACCAAACAAGACCTCCTCAATTATCTAGAAACCAGGAATAATGCCCCAAAAGCTGAAGCTAAAACTGTAGCTACACCTGCTAGTCCAGCTCCAGCTGCTGTTAAAACTATTTCTGCACCGGCTGTTAGTGTTGGTTCTGGTGATAGAATTGAGCAAATGGACAGAATGCGTGGATTAATTGCTGACCATATGGTGATGAGCAAGCAAGTTTCTCCCCATGTGACTTCATTTATTGAAGCCGATGTGACTAATATCGTCAATTGGAGAAATAAGAATAAAGATGCATTCATGAAGAAAGAAGGCGAAAAAATAACCTTCACTCCCATCTTTATTGAGGCAGCTGCAAAAGCATTGCGTGACTATCCAGGAATCAATACTTCCGTTGATGGTAGAAATATAATTTACAGAAAAAACATAAATATAGGAATGGCTGCTGCACTTCCTGATGGAAACCTAATTGTTCCTGTCATTAAAAATGCAGACCAGAAGAATTTAGTAGGATTAGCAAAATCGGTTAATGATTTAGCCGGAAGAGCTCGTACCAACAAGTTAAACCCTGATGATATCAGTGGCGGAACATTCACTATTACCAACTTTGGTAGCTTCGATAGCCTTACCGGAACCCCTATTATCAATCAGCCACAAGCTGCTATTTTAGGAATCGGTGCTATTGTTAAACGACCAGTAGTTATAGAAACTCCTCAGGGAGATGTAATTGCCATTAGAAGCATCATGATTCTTTCTTTGGCCTACGATCACCGTATTGTAGATGGTGCTTTAGGTGGAATGTACTTGAGAAGTTTAAGAGATTATCTTGAAAACTTCGATATGAATTTGAAACTCTAATATTTATATTTATTATACAACCGGAAGTTAAGACTTCCGGTTTTTTTATGCCCTTACTGATATTCATAGCATTTGAGAACTGCTTAGAATCATCACAAAACTCGTGCAAGTTCGCCAAAATCCTAAATTAAAAATTAGCGTTCCTCTTCTTTTACATTCTTCATCAACTAAAACAACAATACCAAACCCACCCCAAAATCAAAATAAGCAGTCTTTCTATCTTTATAGCTCAAATCACCAGAAGAAGAATAGAAGCCATAGCTCAAATCAGATTGACTATAATCAGCAAATAAAGATAGAGCCAAACAAGAGCTTAATTCATATTTAAAACTGACACCAGCTTTAAAAGCAAAGGATCGAGCTTTTGAGGAGGTGATTTTATAATAAGACTCTCCGAGTAGGTATAACTCTTGCTCAAAAAGCTGCCATGGGCTTTTGCCAAACATCATGCCGCCCAATAGCTTGGGTTCGATGGTTAATCTATTTATCACATTAATGGAATAATAAAAGCCCACCAAAGTGGTCATCATTTTATAAGGATCAGACCGAACATATAATTGATTTAATAATATGGCATCCTCCATCTTTTTATTAGCAATACCAATAGCATCTACCGAATGCAGGCTATAAGTAATATCTGCGCCAAAGCCTATATTCTTATAAACATACCATGCTCCTTCTGCCCCAAGGCTTATTCCTTCAGTTGTAAAGCCTCCTTTATCCAAATCATAAGCGGCATAATCACCCACGGGTATAGAGTAGCTTCCCTTTACAGAGAAGAAGGATTTGGTTTCTTGAGCCGAACTCGTGAAATGATAAGCAAAGAGTAATAATACAAAGAGGCACTTTTTCATATGAATGGATTTTATTGTGCCGCTAAAATAAAGAATAATAGGGAGCTGTTGAAAAATAGGGCTTACAAAAAAGCTTTTTGTATTATTTACACTTAGGAAACTTATTAAGATTTAGCGTATTTGCCCCCCTAGGATAACTAGCAGAATGAAAATTTATATATAGGCCGAATAACTCTAAAACCAGTAGAGTGAACTTCTGATATTATAGAAAAAATAATTACATCTCGCTCTCTGTTGTAATAGGTACATCCTTTAGCACTAGGACCTTGGTTACTGCCTCTTCGAACTTTAAAATCATATTCAGGGTCACTTGGTTCAATTGGACCCATAGGGTTGTTTTCTTCACTATGAGAATAATAGTCCTCTCCATAATAATCATAACACCATTCCATCAATCACCCACTCATATCATAAATCCCTAATTCGTTTGGGAGCTTGGAAGCTACGAAATAATCATTGCTACTATTCAATATGGCTACCTCGTTTGCATCATTACTACCACTATATAAGTAATTTTGACTCTGATTACCACCCCTACAAGCAAATTCCCATTCTGCTTCTGAAGGCAACCTTCCACCTAACCATTGTCCAAAAGCTTGGGCTCCATACCATGTAATTGTGGAAATAGGTCGATTCTCCAGGCCTGGATGTAATTTGTAAGGAAAGGTCTTGGCAACAAAATAAGCTTTCAATATATTATCATAAAAATACCTTTTTCCATCTACCATGCCATCGAGAGGGCAGTTGATTGCATTTAAAAAACATGCAAATTGGCCTACAGTAACTTCGGTTTTCATGATTTCGAAACCATCTAGTGTAACACTATGCTCTGGTCCTTCATCATCTTCACCATTGTTTGAGCCCATGATAAATGTGCCTCCCTCAACTCTAGCAAAGCTTATCTCGTTTACATATACCCAAAGCTTGTCTTCCGACTGATTATCTTCCTCATCTGTAGCAATAATAGTAAAATGATGACGGCCACTATCCACTTCGGCGGTAAACCAATCATAGGATAAACTGGAACTTTGAGAGCTATGTAATAATACACCATCCTCCAATAGTTTTAATTCCTTTACCCCAGCCTTATCTTCTGCTGATATTTGGAATACAATGGTATCACCTTTCATGGCTTGTGTTTCATTATACACATTAGAAAGGATTTTAATGGTTGGCGCTGTTTTGTCTTTATGGCAAGATGACAAAATAACTAAGGCAATGATTACCATTCCCCTAAGATTCTTGAAGTATTGAATCATAATCAAATTTTTATACATTGTTAAATACTGGTAGTATTATCTCTTTTCTTTATTGCACTTCCCTTAATCTTTTTTAAACTAATTATATTCACTACTATTAATTTGTTTTTTTACTAATTTCTCGACCTGTCTTATCAATCAAGTGGTATTTAATTGTATCCTGCTTAGTGATATCAACTAAAAGAAAAGTGGATGAGTTTTTAGCTTTTAATACTAATGAGCCTATTTTCAAGTTATAAAGCAGATGTTGGCCAATAGGTTCAGTTACTGCTGAAATGGTCTTCTTTTGTTCATTTTGAAAATCAACATAAATTGTGAATGTTGATTTCCTAAGAACGGGGTCTCCAAAAAAAATACTCTTGACAGTTGAATTAATTTCATCCTGATAACTTAAACTTGGATAGGTAACACTATATTCTTCCATAAGTTTTTCTATCTTATTTTTATTTAAATAGTAATCTATTATTCCGAAAATAATAAACCCTAACATAATAACAATTCCAGGTATTATACTATTTTTCATTTTAATTATTCTAAATTAATGATATGGTTTAACCTCACCCTTGTTATACCCTCCACTAAAGGGTCCAAAAGGGGAAAGTGAAATGCCCAAGGTAACTGAAGTAGTTGTAATTTCATAACCAGCTATTGTGTAACCTGTAGTTCTACCAATATCAGCAACTGAAACAGAAACCCAACTTTTCACTCTCATTCCAAATAAGTCAGTACTGCTAAATTTGTCTGCAGGACCTGAAAAATCAACTCTGCCAAACTCAATTCCAATACCACCACTAGGGCTAGCACCACCAGCTACTTCTTTAAATGCAACAAAGCTACCTTTATCTTTTCCTGCCAATATAAAAAACACTCCCGTATCTGCCTCTGCACCAGTTAAAGTACCCCCAATATCAATATACATTGCCACCGCTTTATAGTAATGGTTTGGCAAAGCTACTCCTTCATGGTCAACACCCCAATATTGTGAGTTTCTAATTTTATCAGCCAATTTTCTTCTAAAAAGAGAATGTACATAATGATTAAATAACACTATAAAAGATGCAGTTATTGCCCCGTTGGCGAAATTACCACCTGTCATTTTTGTTGCTACTCCACCCAAAACTGCCGAAACTATCATATTCAACCCAACAGTTGCTGATTCAGATATATCATTGATATAGCCTACCGCTCCTCCTAACTGAGCAGCTGCAGCTGCAATCATTCCATGTAAAAACTTTCCTCCTTGAGTTATGTTCATTAGTCCTTGATAAGTTCCATGCATAGGAATCCGGGCTATCAAGTTCAAAAATTCGCTTTTAAACAAACTAATATCTCCTATACCTGCAGTAATTGCACCAGATAAGCCACCAATTATTGTTGACATAAACAGATAGGGGAGGGCTTGACTAAACGACACCTTACTATTTATCATCATAATAATACCACTTGTTAAAGCACCAGCTGCGCCAGCCAAGGTTACCCAAGCTGCAGCTACAGCGGGACTAGCTGAACCTGCTGTCGCAATAATAATTGCTGCAGAAACAATCATACCAGCAACCATAGCTCCAAACTGCGTTCTATTTATGTATCCAGATGGATCTATAATAACTAAAGGATTGTTCCAGGCATAGGAATACCTGTTTAAACCTTGAGAATTTTCAGGTGCTTGTACAAATGGGTCTGGACTCAAAAATCTAGCTATAACGGGATCATAAATCCTTCCATTCATATTTACAAGCTCGAATAAATCAATATGTTCATGGCCTGTAAATCCCGCTAGCGCGGATTTGCAATCCGTGCGCCATATAACACTGATTACCAAACCATTAAACATAATTCTTCAATTCAGGAGTTTCTAAAACAACATCCAATACACTAGGCAATTCAGCATAATTCCTAGCTGAGCTAAACAAATAATCCTCTGGTTTTTCTACTATCATATCTTGCACTGGGTTTTGGTGAATATAATTTAATTTCTCATAAAAGAACTCTGTGCTATAAATTACCTTTGCATGATTTCCATCTTGCCAGACCTTGTGCTTTTGCTCTCGCTTTAAATGCTCACAATATTTTTGTAATAATGGCAATAGCCATTCTTTTCTGCTTTCTGGCTCATCCTCCATCTGTCTCACAACCTACCGTGGTCATAGTTATGAAATAGGCTTTATCTGGCTCGTGCGTTTTGTATTTGTCTGACATAAAACAAATATAGGAAATTTAATAAATTGATTGGTATCTTGTTGTTATACGCACGGAAAACATTTCCGCGCTAGCGGGTTTTTGGTGAATATAATTCAATTTCTCATAAAAGAACTTTGTGGTATATATTACTTTAGCATGATTACCATCTTGCCACAGTTTATAATTTTGCTCTCTTTTTAAATGCTCACCCTATTTTTGTAATAATGGCAATAGCCATTCTCTTCTACTTTCTGGCTCCTCTTCAATTTGTTTCACAATCTTTTTCGATGTGTATTTCTTAAAATCTCTCAGAATATCTGATAACCTAAAGCCTCCTGCAGCTCTGCACAGGAGATGTAGATGACTATGCATCAATACCCAACCGTATATCTCCAATCCCTTGTTTTCTTGACAATATTTTAAAGAATCTACAATGGCAAGTTTGTGATTCTTTCGAGTGAAAATATCAACCCAGCCTACTGTTGTCATTGTTATAAAATAGGCCTTATCTGATTCGTGTGTTTTGTATTTATCTGACATGAATCAAAGATAGAAATTTTTATTGTTGGTTTTGGCTATGTTATACGCACGGATTAGCTTCGCTGAGCTCCTTGCAGTCGGTTGCAAATCCGCGCTAGCGGGATTGTGTTTCATTATACACATTAGAAAGGATTTTAATACTTGGTGCTGTTTTGTCTTTTTTGCAAGATACTCCTGCAATCATTATAATGATTATAAAACTTGCCCATTTTGTTATTGATTTCATATTGGTAAATTTGGTAATACTTTGCTAAAACTGAATTACGAAAGTAAAAGTAGTGCTAATATATCTTACTTAGATTGAACTCAATAGAGCATTCCAACGAGCTAAGGAAGTATTATTCAACATACCCATATTTATAAAAAGTACTAATCTTTATAAGTTATTGCATTGCACAATTCCCATCTAAATAATCAACGTATTGTGGATTGTACAAATTAGAATGAACCTGATAAGGGTATCCACCATTTCCTTGTTGTAAAATATAATCTGAAATAGAACAGTAGTTCTCTAAACTCAAATTGCTTTCTATATTAATACCGCGAATAAAATTAACTTGCTGATTAAACCCTTCAAGACTAAATAAACCTGCATTTTGAACTATATTAAACATCTGACCAATACTTTCTAATCCATTAAATCCTGATAAAGTTGTAATCAATGGATTATTCATTATAGTTAAATCCCCCCCAATTGTTTTAATGGCCTCAAAACCATCTAGGGTAGTAATTAATTCATTATCACGAATAACTAATAAGCCTCCAATTTCTGATAAGCTATTAAACCCTTGAAAAGTTGCTCCATTAAACAAACTAATTTGCAGATTCTTGCCAATTTTTGACAGATTATTAAAACTTGATAAGGAAACGATACCAGGATTTTCAGATAACCAAAACGAACCCTTGATTTCATTTAATGATGCAAAATCATCGAGAATACTTAAACTATCGTTGCCCCTAATTATCAAATCCCCATTTAGTTTACTAACATTCTTAAAAATATCGATACTTTTTAATTTGGTGTTTTTTATAATACTTATACTGCTACTTATGGTTAAATCAGGATGAAGCTCATTTAAAGATTCAACTTCAATATTTCTAAGCATAATTGACTTTAGTGCCTGAACACCGTTTAATCCAGATAAATCAGTAAGCGGTAAATCACTTAGCTCTAGGACCCCACTGAGAATTTGCAAATTAGATAATTCATCTAAATTTTTTATTAGGAGTGAATACAATTGAAAATTACCAGATACTTTTTCAATATTATCAAATCCAGATAAAGAAATAATGGGCAATTGACTTAATATAATACTACCATCTACTTCCTTTACATTAGTAAAGTAACCCAGATTAGGTAATGAATCATATTTACTAAGTGTAATACTCCCTCTAATAATAGTATAATTCTCATTTAGAAATGATTCTAACTCACTTATAGGAGGATTGACTATATCTCCAACATATTCTTTATCAACCAATATTGGGGTTTCAACTTCTTCGTCTTTTTTGCAACTAATTATTATTACAATAATTAGTATAAAATATAATTTTCTTATCATTTTTTTATTTTCAGAAATATTTAACCTTAACAAATCTCCTTAAACTTGCATTTAAATATCAATACAAGTTTAACAAATACATCTCCAGAGTTTAAATCATTATGAGGCAAGACACCTCGTATACTATAAAAAAATAATCCCAAATCAATCATAAAGCACACTCCTTATCAACAAAACATATTTCACTCCAGTTTGTTTCTGTATAACTAATGTATCGCTATACTCTTTCTTTAAAAGATGATCCCTTACTTCAATGATTTCATTTATACCTAAGCCAGTCCTTCCTTCTACTTCATCAGCAATAATTTTAATTTTCATCCCATTAAGCGAAACTCTCGAAACAGATATTGGATCCCTTAACTGATGAGCATGATAATCAAATTTATCAATAATGTCCCCATCTAATCCATCTGCATTCTCAAGTAAAGTATATTCAGTATTAATTTCACTCATCTTCCTTTTATCCTTCTTAGTAGTAAAAATAAGAATTGAAACAAAAATCAGTATTATAAGAACTGCCAATAAGATATTCTTCATTTTTTTATTTCTTAAAATTTATATTTCCTTGATTATATCCAACATCTAGAAGAAATGGTGAGTCGCCAAATCCCGCTAGCGCGGATTTGCAATCCGTGCGCCATATAACACTGCTTACCAAACCATTAAACATAAGTCTTCAATTCAGGTGTTTCCAATATAATATCTAAAACGCTCGACAACTCAGCATAATTCCGTGCAGAGCTAAACAAATAATTCTCTGGTTTTTCAACAATCATATCTTGAACTGGGTTTTGGTGAATATAATTCAATTTCTCATAAAAGAACTCTGTTGTGTATATAACTTTAGCATGATTACCGCTTTGCCAAAGTTTGTATTCTTGCTCTCGCTTTAAATGCTCACAAAAATTGTGCAACAAAGGTAACATCCATTCTCGTCTACTTTCTGGCTCATCTTCAATTTGTTTCACAATCTTTTTCGATGTGTATTTCTTAAAATCTCGTAATATATCCGATAATCTCAAGCCTTCTGCCGCTCTGCAAAGGAGATGTAAATGACTATGCATTAATACCCAACCGTATATTTCCAATCCTTTGTTTTCTTGACAATATTTTAGCGAATCAACAATAGCTAGTTTGTGATTCTTTCGAGTGAAAATATCAACCCAGCCTACCGTTGTCATAGTTATGAAACAGGCTTTATCTGCTTCGTGCGCTTAATATTTGTCGGACATATAACAAAGATAGGGATTTTTTTATTTTGTTATACGCACGGAAAACATACTGATGATACACTCAGTAGAGCTTTCCGCGCTAGCGGGTGTAACATCGAATAAACTAGGCAATTCATAATGATTTCTGGATGGGCAAATTTAATACCGTTCCGCTAAAGTAATATATCAAGAAATAATTTTACCATACATCCAAACTTAATAAGTTCTTTTATTATATTTGTTCCCTGAAGATATCGATTCAATAACAAAACACATTATGAAAAAACTAAACCTATTATTTGTCTTATTTGTAATAATGACATCTTGCACCAAAGACGAATGCACCGACAATGAAACTGTAGTAACAAACAGTGCAGCTATCTCCGTAAAAATTATAGATAATAATCAACATGCTGTGGAAAATGCCGATGTGGAAATTTTTTCCTCTTCCTCTCATACTCTTGTAAGTAGTACAACTGGTAGTAGTGGCATTATTGATGCAGGAAAATTGTTAGAAGGTGAATACGGATGTAGAGCGAGTTCACAATTAGGAAAGTTGAAATATTCTATTGAAGAGTATTTCCAAGTTATTTCGGGTGAAAACAAAACAATTGAGGTGAACCCATATTCTAATGCTGGAACTGTTAATATTTCAATAGTTAATTTTGAGACTTATCCCAATATATCAATAGCGTTAATTCCTCACCCTAATTTCACAAACATAGAATATAATTTTGATGATTTACTGGCTGAAGCTTATTTTACTGGGACTGCTAACGAAAATGGCTTTTTAACATTTGAAAATATTCCTGCAATGGAGTATGGCAGTAATGTATATAGCATTATGGCTTATTACGATAACACAACTTGGTATTATCCCGATATTAACAATTCTTATTATTTATACAAAGATCAGGAAATTGATGTAACTTTTTATGTATACTTTTAACATTTCTAATTAAAACAATAAAAACAGGTATAGCCCTAATTTCTACACCTGCTTTTATAGCTAAATTTTCAAAAGTGAAATTATTCTGTTATATATACATAGCGCATTAGATCGCCTTTATAATCTCTTTCAAGAATTATCTCTTTATATTTAAGTTGCTTGATATGGTAGGTATCCCATGAATTTATATCTAAAAAACTTCTAATTTCTATATCTTCTTTGTTATTTGCCCATCTCCACTCACTGGTATAATCGTTTGTAACTACAGATCCGTCACTATTATTATAAGTTGCGGTTATCAAGTAAGAACCATCTTTTTCTAATTTCATATACAAACTTTTATTGCTGACCTCCTCAACTTCACCATTTCTATACATTTCTTTACTCTTCCATGTTTGGCAAAGCCTTTTTTCTTTGGAGCGTAAACTAATTGCCGGGCCTTCATCGTATTTTTTGCAGGCACCAATTGTTAGAATTAATAGTATTGATATTAAACTGTTTTTAAGAATTGTTTTCATATTGTTACTTATTATCGTTAATAATATTTATTACCATATTGAGTTAGAATTTCTGATCTTTTTGTAATAAAGTATCTTGTTTTTTTATATTTAATTTTTTCTTCAGGTAAAAAAAATATTTACTTTATGGCACTTTAATATCTGACATACCCTTTGCCATATTAGTGATGAGTTACGGAAAATAAATCATCCAGTTTTGCTTAGCTAAATCTTGTTTACTATATTCCCTTCTTTCAATAATTCTGTAATCACGTTTAGTTGATTCCCATCCATATTTGGCAATTGTATCAACATTAATAAAAAAAACTATTAAGGTGTCATTTTTGAAAACCTCACTAAACCTATCCTCCCATGGATCAAAACTATCAATAGATAATCGCTCCCCCGGATTTATTAAATTTACATCATTATAATTTCCGATTAACGATGTGTCAGGGTGTAAAACACTATTCTCTCTATAAACGATATAATTACTATTATTTACAGTCCAAATTGAATACAATCTATCAGGTATTAGCTTTTCGCAGCTGATAAAATTCAACGCTATTACGATTAATACAATTTTTATTATAGTTTTCATTTTACAGTAGTATTAATGGATTAAATAATAAAAACCAATTCCAATCTATTTCATTATAATCTCTTGGATATTGTGATGGAGAATCTCCAACCTGATAAGTTGGGGTAAAAAAAGCTTGTCCAAACTGGTTAGCATTTATTTCAAACCAAGTTTTATTATGGTCATGTGTTATTGTGTTAGTTTCATAGTCAAAAATTCCACTTAAACCACTAGGAATTCCTACGGAGTGCAAATACATTGGACCTATTAGTTTACTTTGAATTGTGTGACCAAATTCATGAACAAATAAAGGATCTTGTTTGAAATCCTGTCTTATACCCCATCCATTTATATATCCTCCTAAAGTTACACCTTGTCTTTGACCAGGACCATTTACTAACGTATATCCTATGCCATTCTCAACATTTGATACTTCTCCATTCAAATTTCTATAATGGGCTAAATAATTGCCAGCAATAGCCTGTGGTGACTCAAAAGCAGGGATATTGTTCATCATTCCAAGATCAATAGCAAATGCATTTTTTGTAAGTTGAGTGGTTTTGCCATTTTTTACAAGATCATAAGCTAGTGTTGTTAATGAAGTTGTCGACATGGCTGTTGCAGTTTGTATATTAAGTGTTGCAATAACAGGATCCCAAATAAAACTGCAGCAGAGCTTAGTGCACCTCCAGACAACACATCACCCAAAGCACAATGCCACCATTTGTTTCCAGTTGGATCAGTATATTTCAGTGGATTATTCATCACATAAGAGTACCTATTAAAGCTTTGTGAATAACCGGGAGCTTGCACATAAGGATCAGGGCTAAGGAATCGTGCAACAACAGGATCATAAACTCTTCCATTCATATTGATTAGATCAAAATTATCTAAATGTTCGTGCATAGTATATCCTCTATCAAATATATAATCGGGTTCAGTTCCATCTTCAAATGCTTGCCATGTTAAAGGATCTATTCTGTTTCCAAATGGGTCAAAACTTAATTCCTGTTCAATATTTCCTTCTTCATTCAATATGCAATGAACGCTTCCCAGGTGGTCGTGGGTTAAGAAATACCATTTATCTGTATTGTTTTTGGATTCTTTAACCGCTATTGTACCAGCTGGAGTGCTAATATAGCATAATTCTCTCTCTATCCCGTTTGTTATTTCTTTTTCGTACAATCCTCCAATAAAGTATTTTTCTTTAATAATACCATTGGTTAAAGTAGCTTTTTGGTATAACCTTTGATCGTCCATACCATATTTTATTTCCAAACCGCCAATTCCCGCTAGCGCGGATTTGCAATCCGTGCGTCATATAACACTGTTTACCATATCATTAAACATAAGTCTTCAATTCAGGAGTTTCCAATATAATATCTAAAACGCTCGACAACTCAGCATAATTTCTAGCTGAGCTAAACAAATAATCCTCTGGTTTTTCTACTATCATATCTTGCACTGGATTTTGGTGAATATAATTCAATTTCTCATAAAAGAACTTTGTGGTATATATAACTTTAGAATGATTACCACTTTGCCATAATTTATATTCTTGTTCTCGCTTTAAATGCTCACAGTATTTTTGCAATAATGGCAATAGCCATTCTCGTCTGCTTTCTGGCTCATCCTCTATCTGTCTCACAACCAACCGTTGTCATTGTTATAAAATAGGCTTTATCTGGCTCGTGCGTTTTGTATTTATCGGACATGAATCAAAGATAGAAATTTTTATTGTTGGTTTTGGCTATGTTATACGCACGGATTACAAATCCGCGCTAGCGGGTGCCCTTATACGTGATTTTAAAAATAAACACGCTTACGCTAAATAAAAAACCCGGACGATGCCGGGTTTTATTGTAGATATATGCCAGTCTTTAATTAGCCTGAAACCAGCAATTTTTTTAATTCTTTCCAGTCACTTTCCATCAAAGCATCTTTTCTGATTATTGCAATTAACTTTCCTTTATTAGTCAAATGAATAATTCCATTTTCACTTATTTTAGATTCAAGTTCTTGAATAGAAAAATCAATAGGCTTTCTTTTAAAAAATGACTTATTAAAAAAAGTGATATAGATTTTGTTATCCTTAATCTCTATTTTCTCTGGCTCATTTCTATTGATAAAAAACACAACAAGCAGACCAGCAAAGACAATCAAGGCACTAAACATGTACCGAAATGTAATGTCTATGCTCAAGGTAATAAAGATAATTAGACTTATTATAAGCCCTATAACAATTAAATAAAGGAAGCCTTTGTTTAAAAAAGCTGGTTTAAATTTTACATCCATACTATTAACAGTTTTATTATCCTGATTTTCAAGCATATTTTTAGTTTGTTATTTGTCATCATTTATAAGGTGCTGCTGATATCTATCAACTCTATCTTGATTATATCCTGTTTGCTGTTCATTTGTTAATGTGTTCCAATAGTCTGGATCAGAACTCTTCAAATGCTGACCTAACACTAAATCAATTCCATTTCCATTTTCAGACTTGCTATTTGATTGTGTTGTTTGCTTGGAACTAGTATTAGTACCAGTACTGCTATTGTCATTGTTAACAATGTTATCAACTGATATTGCAATGTCAACTCCCAATGCAACTTCCTCTATTGCTGTTTGTGGGTTTGCTGTAGCAATATTAATGCCTAGGTCAAGAGCAGAGCCAGCATTTCGTAATTCATTATTTTCGTTCCCCATTAATTTATCTCCTGCCATACCAGCCGTTTCTCCTGGACCCGTTGGAATATTTTGTGCCGTTCCATCATCTTTAATTCCTGCTGCTATCATACCTATTCCAACTCCCATAGTAGGAACCCCAGTAACTATTGCTGCACCTCCTGCATACTGCCCAACTCCTGTTGGAGTTGAAGCCATAGCAACTCCGCCTATCACCGAAGTTAATCCGCCAACAACCATCGCCGAACCTTTCATTATTGCTTTCCAATCAGTAAATCCATATAAGTCAATATTAATAATCGGATTGTTTAAAACATATGCATATGGTGTCCAATCATAATGACGATCATACATTGGGTCAATAACGTGCCAACGGGCGATCTGCGGATCATAGAACCTCGCCCCATAATCGTACCAACCCAATTCAAAATCGGTCTGCAACTCTTTTCCGTTGTAAAGATATTTATTTTTGGGAGAATCAGTGGTGTTTTGATAAGTTAATTCATTCCCTAAGCTCATACCAAAGGGATAATAGCTTTGGTCTTGTAATATATCTCCCGTTTGGGAGAACATCACTCGGGTATTGCCAAGATGATCCTTTAGGGCATATTCGTAGTTATAGCCTCCTCCTGCATTGGGTACTAAACGGCCTTCGCTGGTTTGGATAAATTGTAGCTCTAAGTCATTGGTGGTTTCATAAACGAAAGTCCCTACATAGTCAGTAGTGATGTTTTCTGCGGCATTACCTATGGTTTGTTTTCGTAGCTTATTGCCTGTGGCTGTGTAGATATATTTAATTTGCTTGCTTTCGTCTCTTTCAATATTAATTTTAGTTGGCAAGTTAAGGTGGTTATAAGAAATACTTGATATTCCTTTGTTTTCATCCAAAATCATATTGCCATTGGCGTCATAATCATAATCGATAGTGTAATTGGCAACACCTTCATTAAACCCAAATGAATTATAATCTCCTGTGGCAAAATCTGTTACTCTTTTTAATTGGTTTCCATTATAGGCATAGAACAAATCATCAATTTCACCTACTGTTTCATTTACTATCCCATTGCGTGAGAGGTGGCTGATGTTTCCATTTTTATCGTAAGCATAAGAAGTGGAATAGGCTGCATTAATGGCATAGTCTGCCGCTGTTAGTCGGTTTAGAGCATCATACTCAAACTCGTATTGCTTTAAATCTTCATAATACTCACTACTCCACGATACAGAACTGATGTTTCCATTAAACTGTGGATTTGTTCCAGTTTCATAATCCAATTGCATGGCAAATAAATCATTATCCAAACTATTGGGATTATTGATTTGGGTTAACCATCCTCTGATATTATAATCGTAATCTATTTGTTGTAGGCCGTCATGGAGTCTCTTATGGCTTAATTGACCTAGCTCATTATACTTTTGAATTGAAACCACCACCTCATCTTCTTCATTAATTTGACGACTCGCTTCTATTAAACGCTTGCCATGGTCGTAAGTGAAGCTTTGTTTAATTTCTATTTCCTCTCCATTGGCAGTGTGTTGCTCCACTGTTTTGAATAGGTCACCCGTACTGATGATTCCCTAATCTTTCACAATAACTCTACGAACAGGTGAAGTTTGCTCAAAAATTAATTCTAGTATAAAAACTCCATGCCTAAGACCAGAAATATCGATAGTATTAGCATTTGATGCAAACGCCATTACTACTTGACCTGCCATATCATAAATAATAATTTCATCAACCTTAGATTCTTGAGGTGTTTTAAAGGTCAAGAATCTTTTTGTAGGATTTGGAAATATAACCAATTCATCTTCGAACTCTTGATTATTGACTGATAAAGTATCACAATTAGATTCTATTTCTGTCAGATTATTACAACCCTCGCTGTTATCATGTACATCTAATGAATCACTAGATAAGGACATAAACTCGCAAATAAATTGATTAGAACACATTGAAAGAGCTGGATTATTAAAAATTTTTACTGAACCACTTATTGAGTTTGGGTCAATATTATTGATGCCGGAAATATCTGCTAAATTATCATTATAACCGATGCGAATATCTGTGGGACCAGATGTTAATTGCTCCAGACCATTCAAACTTGTTAAGCTATTATTTACATATATTCCTAAGAGTGCTCCAATACTTGTTAATGAAGAAAGCCCCTCTAAACTGATAAGATTATCGATTCTGTTTAAGGCTAAATAATCTCCAATAGTAGTTAAGGATTGAAGGGCATCTATATCCGTTAAACGAGGATTCCACCACAAATATAAAGCCCCATCAATGGTATGAACAGATTCCAGTCCGTCTAAACTCATAAGATTGTCATTTCCTACAATTGCTAATTGAGCGCCAAATGATGTTAATTGACTTAATCCTTCCAAACTGCTTATTGAATCTGTTATGCTATAATCCCCTATGATAACAGGTCCCTCAATTCTCGTACAATATGGATAGTCTTGGGAAAATTGGTCAATCTGATACTGATTTTGAAAATGAATCCCATCTGGTAAGCATGATTGTGAATAAACGGATACGTGAATGAGGATAAATATTAACAAAGCGCTTTTTCTCATGTTTTTATTTTTTTTAAAGTTTTATTTGAAGGAAGCATCACTAAACAGGATTTAAATAGGAATTTTAAGTAAGACCCTACAATTTTATAAGTTTAAAAACATTTAATCATTCACAAAAATTCTTTTCATGAAATTCTGTTTATAACAATAATTTACACCAAATAAGAAAAATCCTATAACAAACAATACAAAAGGAATAAAGATTTTGAAATTAGGGCATTCTTCTATGTCTCTATATGCCAAAATTGAACTAATTGACACCATAACCCATAAAATTGGTAAGATTTTAATAAGAGCAATCCTCCCTTTAGGCTTTCTAGTTACCAACAAGACAATTACGTATATAATATAGTTGTTAAACATAAATTCAACAGTATCAAATAGTTTAATTAGGTTTTGAAATAAATATTCTTTACTAATTTGTATTTCTTGAAAAATAGTAGAATATTCTTCAAATAGCCAAATTAAATCTTTATATATATCAGTAGAATACAATTGAAATAGATATAATGTAAAAACAAAATTCAGAATCAAAGGGAATTTGACTAAATTTTCTGACTTCAGATCCTTGAAAAAAAATGGACCGAAAAATATTATAAAGATTATTATCGCATATAAATTCATTTTTTTCTATATTTTATTAAACAAAGGCGATAAATCAAATTTGCATTTTTAATATGGATTAAAATAGCAAATATAATAAATATTTATCTTTGTTATAACCTATTTAATTGTGGTTTGTCAGGCTTTGGAACATCAGGCTTTGGAACATCAGGCTTTGGAACATCAGGCTTTGGAACATCAGGCTTTG